>NZ_RDNY01000012.1:0-73263 GCF_003687745.1 Acinetobacter sp. 2JN-4
TGACCACCTGACCACCTGACCACCTGACCACCTGACCACCTGACCACCTGACCACCTGACCACCTGACCACCTGACCACCTGACCACCTGACCACCTGACCACCTGACCACCTGACCACCTGACCACAAGCATGGTCCTAGTTATTCACCTTACAAGGGGAAATGGGGTCAAAAGTCCAAAAGGTACACCCATTTAAAGACCGTCCCCCCATGAAATTTTCTCTTGGTCAAAAGTCGATGGGAGGGGTATCATTTTTATGATTAATATTGGTGCAAAAAACTTAGTAACTCTAAAAAATGGTAGATTTTGCCAATATATAAAATGACTAATTTTATTAATGTTACAGGTGTTACATAGGTTACAAGACTGTTTTATATATATTTTTTCTTATCCATATATAAATATCTATGAATATCAATAATATATAAACCAACTTTTATTTAAATAATATTATATATATCAATATCTTAGAGTAGACAAGTCCAATCTATCATAGTTATATTTACCCTGACACACATATCTACCATTTTTAAGTGGTTACAAGTGTTACATAGGTTACAAGATTGTTTTATATAAATTTATCTGTAACACATTGAGGCTTTGAATCTTGTTACATGGGTTACGATTTAGGGTATGGGGGGCATGAAAAATCTCTCAACTCGCCTTAGGCGGACACCGCCCTCCTTTCTCATTTGTAAAAAAAAGATCGATTTAGATAAAAGTAAATAAAAATATGGAGTGAGCTAGTAAATATGGATAAAAATTCAAGCCTTTTTAAGTCCGATCTACTCCAGTTAAAGACTACATTACAAAACAGTGCCAAAATTTCGGAATAAGTAACCTCGCCCTTGCCACCCTACGGCGCAAATTCACAATTAGATTGTTTTAGTTTACTTAGGCAAAAGTATTGTGATGCTGAAAAGCGGTCATGGCTGAATGGGTGAAGTTCGGGAATAGGTAAAACCTAAAACGACTATCGTAATTAAATATGTTCTGTTCAATTAAAGCATTTATAAATTGCTGGGCTTGATCTTGGTTCAGCATAAATTTTTGTATTAGGTCTTGCCGTACATGTTCAGGCTTCACAAGGGCATTTTCTACAGGATTACTGATTTTACGCAAGTTGCTACGGTGTCGCTCCAGTCGGTCAAAATAGGTCTGTATCACTTCTTGCTGTATCTCCGTATCCATTATTGAGGAATTGGATGCAGTCGAATTACTCAGTATTTCGATAATTTCCGTTTTGGACTGCTTTACTCGCTGTATATCCATGTCTGTGATACGTTCTGCATGATGTAAGCGAATAGTTTGATTGTCTATCAGCTCTATTTCTGCACCCTCTTGTTGAATATGCTCCAGTAGTTCATAGCATGATTGAAGCAGTAAACGACGTATTAACTGCGGTTTATATTTGCGTATAAAGTCAGCGCATTGCTGGGGCATACCATCAGAATGATGTAAGCGCAAAGTTTGATTATTGATTAGCTCAAGGCTTGCACCATAGTGCTGTAAAACTTGGCTGATTAACTGTGCAATATTCATGATTTAAGATCGCCAATAAAAAGGCTGAACGGCGTTTCAAGCTCATACAGCCTAAAATTGAGTTAAATATCTATGGTTGTGCCTGTGTTTACGTCATCCATATAGGGATTAGTGGCGTTCTCAATGTCATAGCTAAACATTGATGTGTTGAACACATATAACCAAACTGGATTTTTACTTTCAGGGGTGCGTTCCTGCTTGGTTGTTTTGCCATTAGCACAATCTAACCAGCCATGTTTTTTAAGCACTTTAGCTACTTTTTTAGGGTCAAAACCAGTGCAAAGCTCCTGTTTAAATTGCTCTTTAAAGAACAAGTAACGCAAGGTTTCACGTTGTTGGGCATTAACCACCTTATAGCCCACTCGATATATGGTTTTCTCCCTAAAGCTTTTCGTATCAGCACCTGAATCATCTACTTGATCTGAATTGCCATAGCTCGCACGCTTATTACCCTCAATCAAGGTATCAAAACGGCTATTTCCATTCGCCTCAAAAAACGCCCGAACTTGTTGAAGTATCTGCCGATCCTCAAAATCCCCGACCATTTCAAAGCTATTTAACCAGGTCTTAAATACGCTGGTGACTGCCTCTAAAGCCCTGCCCTTTTTCCAGCCTGTGATATTGGCTTGCGTTGCCAGCTCACCAGCCACGGCGACAACCGCAAAACGTGAAGCAACACGAGCAATATGACCTTGTGCATTGTCTGGAGTAAGCTTTGTTTGGTATTGCTGATACATTCTTAAAGCGGTTTCAGTCATCCGACCTTTATCATTGGTCAAATATTCAAGCCATGCTTTACCAGCCACACCATAAGCATTAATTGAATTTTCATACAGCATATTGGCTTGCTGTGAAGCATCAGGTGCAAAGTCCACAAGATCAAATACACCATGCTCACAAGCATCTAAACTAATTTCAGGCAATCGGATTTCTTGCCCTAGTTTAGCCGTTTGCCCGATCTCGTTTAAAATCTCTTTAAAAGTCTTTTCGCCACTGGATAAAAACAAAACACGCCATTGTTGTGGTGCTTTGGTTATCGCTGTTCTCGCCATACGTGCCTTACCTTGACCATTGGCAAGCATATACACGGTTTGTCCAATATCTTTAGCCGATGCTTCGCCAATTTCATCCAGCACTAAAAATCCATCATTGTGCATAAAGGCGGTTTGTTCTAAGGCGTTGCCTGTAGATCGCCAAGTACGGTAATACTCTTTAGGGTGTCCCCATACACTACAAGCAAGGTAAATAGCGGTACTTTTACCTTTGGATGATGTGCCATTGATATGAAAGCCACCACCTTGCTGATTTAATGGCTCAAGTAATTGCCCAGCAAATGCACACGCTACACTAAATACAAGTTTAGAATGGCTTTCCAGCAACAAGCTCACGCCATTTTTCCAAGTTTCTAATTCACCTTTGAATTGAAAGCGGTTATCTAACCCATCTGTACGCTGATAAACAATCACTTCATCATGCTTAGTGACTGGATTACTATAAGTTTCAGTTGGCAATACATAGCGATGACCATGCCAGCCAACACTATCCACACATAAGGCAAATTTATCGACTGGATAGCTCATTAAATAGATTTGAAAAAGCTCTCTGCCTCTGCGGTCAGGCGTAATAATCACGCCTTGATTGGATAACGCTTTGCGTGATTCTGTACCATCACCTTGAAATAGCTCATTTGGAACAGCCCAAGTATGGTGAATGAAAGCATCGTCTTGCCACTGTAATAAACGCCCCCAGTTGTTACTGGTGTTATCTCTAGTTTTGGCTGTCACTAAAATTGGACTGGAAATAAACCGTTCCCGATATTCACCATTTTTTAGCTTTTCAATGAAAAATACGCCTTTATCATGTACCTCAAAACTACCGTTATCCCATTCCATAGGTTCAGCAAGCATACCATCAGGTAAATTACTGCTTGGTGATGGTGGCTGATAAGTTGCGGTGTTAAGGGTTGTTATATCGCTTGCCGTGGTATGTAGCCCTTGTTGCTTGCGTAACTCTGCCCAATCCATTACATCGCCTTTCTCGGGCAATTTCAGCTCATCCAAAACGACATATCGAATCACACAACCCAATAAATCAAGTTGCTGGGCAATTTCATTAAAAAACTTGGTGCCAGCCTTGTCATTGTCTGCCCAAATCACAATTGAATGCTTCGCAAGTGGTTTTAGGTCGGTTTTATCTGTGTTGCCACTGCCACCGCATGTGGTTGCGGTTAAGCCCAATGAGTTGATAAAGTCTGCTTTTTGTTCACCCTCAACAATATAAATCGACTGTTTTTCAGTAATATTTAATACCTGTTCAAGGGCATATAACGGCTTTTTACCTTGTCCTATTGGGTACAACTCATTGAAATTAGGATCACCAAATTTAAAACCACGTTCGCCACTGGAGAATACACGTATCCATTTATCACCAGTATGGTGATTTTTGGCTCTCACTTTCCAATACACTGGCATGCCGTGACCATTGGTATAGCTGAATAGGTACTCAAACTGATAACCATTTTTGACTTCACGCTCAGCTAGCTTTTGGGCATGGATAAAAGCTTGTTCTTGAACTTCCTGATAATCTAAAAATTCAGTCATTCATGATTCTCCCATGCACCCAAATCTTTACACGCTTCGATAAAAGACTTGCCTGTAAGCAATTGGTGAAATGCTATCAAATCACCGCCTTTGGCTTCGCAAGCCATACATTTAAAACAACCTTTACGGCTGTTTATGCGTAAGCTTGGGGTACTGTCATCATGGAAAGGACAAATCATTTCTCGCCATTCGCCACGACCTTTTACGGCGTAGCCACTAGCAGTTAGATATTCAATAGGATCAGGAAGTAGTGCCCGATTTAAGCCAAATTTCTTTGGCTTGTCAGAATTATTATTTCGATATTTCCCTAGCGTAGGGTGCGCTTTCTTCATAAGACTACACCTCTACTTTAAAAATCGTAGGGTATAGCTCTCCTAAGACATCGCATTCGGCAAAAATATCGGATTGTAGTTGAATCGTCATGCGCTGGATTGCACTGATCATAAGCTGAATAGTGCTTAAACTGATCCCAGTAATTTTAAAAGCAACTGGATTGATCTGTAATGCCTTATCACAAGCGATCTTGGCAAGATTTATTAAATGCTGTACATCAGCATCAAGTTTTTGAAAATCGTTGTAAATAGCTTGAATTAAAGCTGTTGGATCGTCTGTTTCTTCAATATCACTAATTGCATCTGCTAGCTCATCCAGTTGGACATTCCATAAGCTTATAATTCGAAGTGAACCATACAAAGCTGAATGCACAGTTTGAATATCTTTTTTAAATCGTGGGTTGCTTTCGTTGCCGATGAAGTGAATCACGGCGTTATGCAGTGCCTGAATTTCCTTTAAACAAAAGAAATAATCTTTAACTGGTTTATCCAATTCTGTAAGGACTTGAAATACTTTGTTTTGAGTAGTAACGGTTTGATTAGGCATGATTATGCGCTCCTAGTGTATTAATAGAAGCCTTGCCGTTCACGTCCAAATGAGGGTGGCAAAGCTGAAAAGGGTTGGACGATAGGCTCACTAGGTTACCTACACACGTAAACGTGTCCCTCTCCAGCTTCGCCATAAAGATATGCGAATGCATAGAGATAGTACGCACAAAAAAAGCCCTTACGGACTGTGCGTCTAGTGAGAATTTATAGCCGTCCAAAGCTAACCCAACTGCTTTCTGTTGGGCATATTTAAAATATCGGTATTTTTTAGGTTTTGCAAGGATTGAGCATACTAATACGTCTGATCTATACGTTTTTAGGAAGTTCATACTGGTAAACCTCCTGCACTCGTATTGGTTTTTACTGCATCATTTAGGCGTTTAACTGTCCTCAAATGAAAGGCAACGCTATCTTGCCCCTGAATATGGTATTTTCTCGCATCAGCCCGTAGCGTATGGGTAATCAAATTCAATAAATACCCATCAATACCTATACAAGGACTGTCATAACGTGGCGTTTTAAGGGTCGTATAGCCCAAATGAATATAATCGTTATAGTCCTGTGCAAACTCAGCATAATTAGAAAGGGTTTCTATAACATCCAAAGGTAAAACGATTGCTTTTTTCCACGTATAACGCCCATCATTATTTCGCCAATCTATTAATATTTCTGCATCATAAATAGGAATACACTCAGCTATCTGAATTGCTATCATTTTCCCATCAACAAACAAAAAACCATCTTGAATATAATTTAATTCAGGATTGAATAAGGCATATTCT
The DNA here is from genome assembly GCF_003687745.1 of Acinetobacter sp. 2JN-4. Lineage (NCBI taxonomy): Bacteria > Pseudomonadati > Pseudomonadota > Gammaproteobacteria > Moraxellales > Moraxellaceae > Acinetobacter > Acinetobacter sp. 2JN-4. The sequence goes on from NZ_RDNY01000012.1 coordinate 5,807, forward strand.
TGGTGTGCAAAGGCTGAATGAGATTCATTGGGTAAAACCTCATACGTTACCAATAGACAAAATGGTGATTTATTTCCTTTATTGGCAGTATATGAAATAGCTTTCGCCAAATAATTATAGGCTTGTGCCTTAAACTTATTCCCAATATTGATTTGACTGAATTTGATTTCTTTTGGAGCTTCATTTTTCATGATTTAGCCTCCATTTCTTTAGATTTCATCCACCCAGCTATATCTGTTGCACGCCATACAGTAATAGTTGAGCTAAGTTTTATTGGCTGTGGAAATTCACCCTTTCGCACCCATTCCCATAGAGTTTTTTCAGATACGCCTATCAAGCCTTTGCTTGCCCTACGTTCACCAATCACTCGGGCTCTGCCCTTGTTTATGCCCGATTTATATTGATGGATACGTGCTGGACGTTCAGGAATATTGGCAAGGTCACTCATACGATAAAAGCGCTCTGTACCTGATAGCTCTTCACTTATGTGTTGTTGTTCTAGCATGACTATTTCCCCACCTAAACAGACTGCACATCATTGGCTTGCTTTTGGCTTTTATGCCATTGCACCAATTCTGCATAGTCGAAATAAACAGGGGCTTGGCGTGTCTGCCCAGCTTTGTAAGGTTTTGGAAATGTTGGGTCTTTTGCTATAAGTTTGCGCAAACCCTCTGCGGTCAGGTCTAGCATCTGACAAGTGGTTTTTTGAGATACTCGTAGCGGTTGTGCGTGAGTAGGTAAAGCATGAATTTGCATGTATAAGCCCTCATATCGGTTATGAGGCTATTTTGATTTTTGATAACATGAACAAATACTATACCGCTAAAAAAATAAGTGGTCATATTTTATATATTTGATTTTATTATAATTTAATCAATTAATTTCTTTCAATATTTTATTTTTTTCACGCCTTAATTGAATCCCTAATGGAGCATATGGACTATTTTCCATCATCTTATCTATTCGTCTTTGCTTTCGTTTTTTATCCGCTTGCTCTTTTTGTTTATTAGGTAATTCCTCAAGCTCCCTAATCCACCCAATCACTAAAGGCGGATTTTGTACACTATCGGTATATTTCTCATCTAACAAATTCTTTGTTTCAGCACTCGATCCCTTTAAACGCATACCTGTCAATGTATTAAAAAAAGATTGTTCAAACTCTTTTAACGTTGTATTTATTTCTTTTTCATATTGTTCGAGGTTATTTTTAAATTTCACCCAATCTAGCACTGTACGCTTGAATTTATTCCACTCCACTTCTGCCCTTTGTCTAGTAAGCGCATATCTATTTTTATTCGCTATTTTCGCACCTTTTGACTGACCCGTTTTATTTCTGGATTTATGCTTCGGTTCTCCTGTAGGAGATAAAACCTTTAAAATTGCAAGCTGATTTTTAGCATAAGATAAATTACTCAATTGAGTATCAAAATCCATATTGACGGAGTTATTAAAAAAATTTTCAGCGGTCTCCATACCAAAATAGGCTGCTAAATAATAATCAGGATTTGCCTTATCAGTTTCGCGCCCCTTTAAACTTCTTTTAAGCCCATGCTTTTCAAGAAATTTTAGAACATCTGGATCAATGTTATTAAAATTTTTAGGGTGATAATGATGATAAAGAATATAAGTTATATCATCTTGTACATCATCCATTTCACTATGAATTTTTCTAAAAATTCGCTCTTGGTAATCATAAAATTGATGACGTGCTTCTTCAGGGTCTAACTCATAAGGATTAATTTCTATCATACCCCCCCCAATTGCAGCGCATCCTAAAACCATATAATGCCTTATATTGGCATATATCATCGACAAAAACTTAAATCATCTATTTTGCCAACCCAAGGTACAAGTGCCTGCTATAAAAACTGTCATTCTTGTCAATTTATTAGATATTTATCCAAGTTTTCAGACTTCCCAGTATTCATATGGTTGGCAAGTTCATACTTTGTAACTCATTTGCCCGATTCAAAATTCAGAAAAAAACAGGTTACAAAAGTGGTTACAGCCAAAATTTAAACTTAATGTTTATAAAACAGCATCTTATTAAGTCTAATGCATTCATTTTATGCCGTAAAACTCTATTCAAAAGTAGGTTACAGCAACAAAATAAAGGTTTTAGAATTTAAAATAATTCAATAAAAACAAATCTGTAACCTACAAAATAAAAAGTGTTACAGCTTTTTTAAATTAATTCTTTATAAAACAATAATGTAACCTTGTAACACCTGTAACACTCAAAAAACACTATATCCATAAAACATAAAAATTAGAGTTTGGACAAATTCCACAATTTAAATGCTGTTTTTGCGTATGCTATTTTCGCCTAATTAAGCAATGAATGAATTTGTCATTTCAGCCAATTTAAGCTTAATCAACTTCGCATATTTAATATTAATTACACCCTGCTTTGCCTGCTCCATTAATGAAAGGCTAAATTCCATCGGGCTAATAAATTTCTCTTGGTTGGCTTCTAGGTAATCACTCCACCAACAAAGCATCATTCTACGTTCTTCCATAAATTCCGCATGGTGCATATAAGCCAATCTTACGCCATTACGTTCTTGGTGGCTCATTTGCTTCTCTACTGCATCCTCAGTGAATAAAGTACTTTCAATCAATGCACCACAAGCCATCCCCCTAAAGCCATGAATACATACATCATCCTGTGTGCTGTATCCCATACGCCGAATCATGTCATTGACTGTGTTTTCACTCAGAAAACCACCCATATCGACACTGTTAGGAAATACATTTAATGAAATACCACTATAAACCTGTGTTTCTTTAATAAGTTTCAATGCTTGTGGGGATAAAGGGATAAGATGCTTTTCTTTCATCTTTGCGCCCCTGTGAGAATCCTTATATCCAGCAATCAACTCTCTTGTTGGCGGTATGGTCCATAACTTTTTATCTAAATCAATTTCATTCCAACGTGCAAAGCGTAGCTCACTGGATCGGGCAAAGGTATGTAAGGCAAATTCTAAGCAAAGCTTTGTAATGGGATTGCCTCCGTCATTCCTTAAACGACTGAAAAACTCAGGTAATCGTACCAAGGGCAATTTAGGATAGTGCTTTGTCTTTCTAGTAATGGTGATTGCATCACTCAATGCCACGGCTGGGCTAAGGTCAATATAGCCCTGAGTAATGGCATAGGCGAAAATACCTGAAAATCTTTGACGAGTTTTACTGACAATTTCTAAGTAGCCCTTTTCTTCAATTTTACTTAGGACACTATATAAATCTCGGGTCTTGATCGTGTCTATTGGTTTGCTACCAATGACAGGGAAAACATACATTTCAAAGTTGCTTAAGGCTTTTCTTGCCGTGGCTTGATTCCACTTACCAGTAGCGACATAAGCCTCATGCCAATCTCGTGCAATACGCTCAAAACTAAACTCATCACTGTTTTTAGCTTCTTCAATTTTAATTTGATTAATAGGGTCAATATTATTGGCTAACTGATTTAAATAAATGGCTCTACGTTCCCGAGCTTCTTTTAAAGTAAGGGCTGGGTAGTTGCCTAATGTCATTAATCCATCTTTACCATTAGGACGTTTGTATTTAAATCTCCAAACCTTTGAACCATTTTTTCGAACAAATAAAATCAAGCCCTGTCCATCATATAGGTTGTAGTCTTTTTCTTTTGGTTTTGCCCCATCACATTGGGTAGAGGAAAGTGGCTTAATCTGTTTTGCCATAAGGGTTTCACTCAAAATAAGGATACGGAAGTTGACCGCAGTGAATATATCCTTAAATGTATCCTTATTATTCCACGTTGTATAGTGGTATATGATGGCATATAGAGGTATTGGTTTTTGATTAAATGCTTGGATTTAAAGGAGAATCACCGATATGTTGGTGTATGTTTTTATTATAGTGGTCCCGAGGGTCGGACTCGAACCGACACGTCATCTCTGACAGCGGATTTTGAGTCCGCCGCGTCTACCAATTTCACCACCTCGGGAAGAGTGCGATGCTTTGTGTTGCGTATCATAACCTGTTTGATTTTATTGTCAAACCCCATCCATCACTTATTGCTCACTTTTAAATCATTCAGATATTTTTTTAGCTATAAACATCAAGCTCAGCGAAAAAACACAAAAAAGACTATACTACGCCCAATTTTTTGCAATGTTTTAGATGTATGCAACTCTCCGACTTTTCTTTTGATCTTCCAGATGAACTTATCGCTCGCTACCCATTAGAAAGCCGTAGCGCATCACGCTTATTGCATATCGATGCACAAGGTCAATATCACGACCATGCTTTTACCGATATTTTAGATTTATTGGAAGACGGTGATTTACTGGTTCTGAATGACACTAAAGTCATGAAAGCACGATTAAAAGGAAAACGTGCCACTGGCGGTGCTATCGAAGTTTTGGTTGAACGTATGTTGGATACGCATACAGCACATTGCCATATCAAATCGAGCAACTCACCTAAAGCAGGCGCAGAACTGTATATTGGTGAAGATGCAGTTCCTGTGACGGTACAAGGTCGCCACGAAAATCTATTTGTGGTGAAATTTTCACAGCCAATTTTGTCGGTGTTGGATCAATACGGTCAGTTACCGATTCCGCCTTATTTCAATCGTGAAGCTGAAGAGATTGATACTGAACGTTATCAAACGGTTTTTCATGATCCTGAAAAAATCGCCAGTGTAGCTGCTCCGACTGCAAGCTTACATTTCGACCAAGATTTGTTAGCAAAATTGGCAGCAAAAGGCATTCAAAAAACTTTTGTCACTTTGCATGTTGGTGCGGGAACCTTCATGCCAGTTCGCACCACTGACATTAGTAACCATATTATGCACAGTGAATGGTGCGATGTACCGCAAGCGACGATTGATTTAATTTTAGCAACCAAAGCACGAGGCAATAAAGTGATTGCCGTTGGCACAACTGCGACACGTGCCTTAGAAAGTGCAGCGCAAGCAAATGGTGGTAAAATTGCAGCGTGGACAGGTGACACTCAAATCTTTATCTACCCAGGTTATCAGTTCTGCATGGTGGATCGTTTGATTACTAATTTCCATTTACCTGAGTCCACGCTATTGATGCTTGTTTCCGCCCTATCAAATCGGAATAATATTTTGGCGGCATATCAGCATGCCGTTGAACAACGCTATCGCTTCTTTAGCTATGGCGATGCGATGTTGATTGATCAACTCGCATAAATATCACTCATAGGCTAAATCATGGTTTAGCCTATTTTTTACAACGATCGCTGGATAAAAATTATTTAGAATAAAAAGATTATTATATCGGTGTCAGATACTTCTTAGTTTCTGAAATTTAAAGCATAATCTATACCTCATCAATCTAATATAATGAATTGATCATCGCCATGCCGATCGACACTGTACAACAAGCGCTTCACATAAGACGTAAAAAAAATGCTCAAGTTTTTCGCAATATTGCTCGGCTTTGGGATATTGGAAATAAATCAACAACCGATCAAGAACTCTTAGATAAATTACATCCTTGGGGTGAAACGCATAGCTTGCATTTCTTTAACATACTGCCCCTACTCCTTGCGATTATCAGTGCATGTTGTTTGGTCTTCGGCTATTTTATTCATCCACACATTCAATTTATTTGGAGCTTTTTAGGCGCATTTCTTTCTGGATTTTTAGCCTATTTGCTTTATGAACCGAAACAGCCCTTGATACAAGTAACAGAATATCTAGAACAACGCTTGATGACCCTACGTTATCATTTAAACTTCCAACAACTCCCTGCTTATCTCCCAATTCAGGCGCAGCCAACACTGGTGATCAGTCGACTGAAACAATTTTTTCCATTGTTTCATCGGGGTACTGAATCTAATGACATTACGCAATACGCCTCCACAACATGGCATGATGGTGTCACTGAACATCAGGTGCTGATCTTCCAATATCATTATGTCAGCGAACTGCCGATTCTCAGAAATGGTGATAAGAATCAACAGATCAGTAAAGAAATACATAAAGACTTATGGGGCGCATTTATTTTTCAAATGCCTGCTTTAGGGATTGCAGTCAGTAACCAACGCTCTCGTTTTTTTGAACCTTATGCTCATGCGTGGGAAAGTAGTGATATTTCAGTCAATCGTAATCTTAAAATTTTTGGGCGAAGCCAACATGAACTCGCTAAAAGCATTAGCCCAAGCATGACCTTAAAATTACATGATTTTTTCCAACATTTTAAAGGCGATTTAATCTATCATCATCAAGAGCAAATTCTTTGTTATGTTGGTGAACAAAACCTATTACAAACAATGAGTAAGCGCGATCAAATCAATGATATTCCAGCACTACGTGGGCATCTTCGTACCATGACCATGCCTCAATATCAAAGATTTCAAGAATTGATGCTCAATTTAATTAAATAACTCATCCTAGCCCTGATCCACCACTAAAACGGCATAAGGGATGAGGAATGATAAAAGTTATACTCGGTAAATAATAAAGGGGAATGGCAATGACAGGTTTACTCATTTTCTTGGGGATTTTTGTTGTACTCATCGTTTGGGGGATTCATATCCGCAACACGATCGTGCGGTATTTCAATGCCACCAAACGTGCTTGGGCAGAAGTTGCCAATTTTGAGCGCCAAAAAGTCAAAACACTGGAAGCGCTCGAAGATACGCTAAGTAAGTATACGGTCTTTGAGAAATCGACCTTAGAGCAAGTGACTGCTTTACGTCAGCAGATTATGAATCTCAATATCAATGATACCGATATTGCCAAGTTACAGCACATCGAAAAATTAAATAGCGATTTGATGCGTAGTTTAAATGTTGTGGTTGAAAATTATCCAGAGCTGAAAGCAGATACGCTATACAGTAAGATGATGGATGATATTCAAGAACTGAATGAAAATGTCGGTGCAGCGATTACCATATTTAACCGCAATGTCGAATTGTTTAATAATCACATTCAAGTTTTTCCAAACAATTTGGTCAATACCATCACTTTATCAAAGAAAGCGATTCGTCCTTTCCGTGATCCCGTGATTGATCGTAATTTTGACTATAAACCGAATTTTTAACGCCAGCTACATTTAGTAGTAGAACTGCGCGCCATAATCAAGGAAAATAGCCGTTTTTGATCAGCGAACTGTTTTTTCGCCTCCTAGTACTCCCTTAAAGGGTACTTCGATCTTGCTCGGGTTATGACATGAAATTTGAAAAATTAGGCCAGTCGGGACGCGCCCGTCGTGGTCGACTCACTCTAGAACATGGTGTGGTAGAAACCCCAGTGTTTATGCCTGTCGGTACTTATGGTACGGTTAAAGGCATGTTGCCTCGTGATCTTGAAGAAATTCAAGCACAAATTATCCTAGGCAATACTTTCCATTTATATTTGCGTCCTGGCTTAGAAGTGATTAAAGAGCATGGCGGTCTACATGAGTTTATCAAATGGGATAAACCTATTTTGACTGACTCAGGCGGCTTCCAAGTATTTAGCTTGGGTGCAATGCGTAAAATTAAAGAAGAAGGTGTGACTTTCCGTTCTCCAATTGACGGATCAAAAGTTTTCTTATCCCCTGAAATTTCGATGGAAATTCAACAAGTCCTCAATTCAGATATCGTCATGATCTTTGATGAGTGCACGCCGTACCCTGCAACCCATGAAGAAGCACAAAAATCTTTGCAGCTTTCTTTACGTTGGGCCAAGCGTTGTAAAACCCACCATCATGATGCACTCAAGAATAAAAATGCCCTATTCGGCATTATTCAAGGTGGGATGTACGAAGATCTACGTGATGAATCACTCACTGGCTTGTTAGACATTGGTTTTGATGGCTATGCGATTGGTGGTTTATCTGTCGGCGAGCCAAAAGATGAAATGATCAAGGTGCTTGATTATTTACCTAATAAAATGCCAGAGGACAAACCACGTTACCTCATGGGTGTCGGTAAGCCTGAAGACATCGTGGAAGCGGTTCGTCGCGGTGTTGATATGTTTGACTGTGTGATGCCGACACGTAATGCACGTAATGGGCATTATTTTGTCACCGATGGTTTGGTCAGAATTCGTAATAGTCGATATCGTCATGATCAAGGTCCTTTAGACCCACATTGTGATTGTTACACTTGTAAAAACTTTAGTCGTGCCTATTTATATCATTTAGAGAAGTGTGGAGAAATGTTGGCATCGATGCTCGGCACAATTCATAACCTCCGTTACTACCAACGCCTGACGCAAGGAATGCGTGATGCGCTGGAAAACGATACATTTGATGCCTATGTACAGGACTTTTATGCACGTCGTGGATTAGAAGTTCCACCTTGTCCAAATTAATTCATCTGGATTTGCACGCAAAGCCAAGACAAGGTACATTGCAAAACGAATTGGAACTTATTGTCAATTTTTTGACCTTTTTAAACTTTAGGAAATCAAAATGAGCTTTTTCATTTCTACTGCCCACGCTGCTGAGGCTGCTCAACAAGGACCAAGCTTAATGGCTAACATATTGATGATCGCTGTATTTGTTGCGATCTTTTATTTCTTAATCTGGCGTCCTCAAGCAAAACGTGCCAAAGAGCATCGTAGTTTGGTTGATAGTCTTGGTGTGGGTAGTGAAATCGTATTTGCTGGCGGATTAATGGGCAAAATCATTCGCTTAGATGGTGACTTTGCAACTGTTGAACTGAGCCGTGGTGTAGAAGTTAAAATTCAACGTGCAAGTGTTATTTCAGTGTTACCTGAAGGCACACTCAATAACCTTTAATCATAAAATAGTCGTGCCTCAGCACGACTTTTTCATTTAAGAAGAAAGCGAATGCGTTACCCTGCATGGAAATATTTACTGATCATCGTAGTATTTGTGATCAGTACGTTATATGCACTTCCTAGTCTGTATCCTGATGAACCTGCTGTCCAAATTTCGGGCGCAAAAGCAGGTACTCAGATTGATCAGAGTGTCGTGCAAAAAGCTGAGCAGATTTTAAAAACTGCCAATATTAGCAGTCACGATAATAGTTTCTCTAATAATGCAGCTTTATTACGTTTAGACTCATCAGAAGAACAGCTGAAGGCGAAAGCGATTCTGAGCCGTGATTTAGGCGAAGACTACGTGATTGCACTCAATCTTGCGCCAACAACACCAGAATGGTTGCAAAAGATTGGGGCTAAACCGATGAAACTCGGCTTAGACTTACGTGGTGGTGTACATTTCTTGCTCGAAGTCGACATGGATAAAGCGATTAGTCAGCGTATGGAAACATCTGCGACTGATTTGCGTCGTCAATTTCGTGACAATAAAATTAAATTCAATAATCTCGCTTTAAGTAACAACACTATTACCGTCCAGTTTGCAGAGAATGCAGACCGAGAAGCTGCGGCTGATTTCTTACGTCGTAACGGTAACGAGTTTACGCAGCAGCCAGTTGCTACCGCAACAGGTGCAACCTTAAGACTGAGCTACACTGATGCACGTCGTCAAGAAATTCAATCTTATGCAGTGAACCAAAACTTAACCACCTTACGTAACCGTATTAATGAATTGGGTGTTGCTGAGGCATTGGTACAAACCCAAGGCAGCAATCGTATCGTAGTGGAGTTACCAGGGATACAAGATACTGCTGAAGCAAAGCGTGTTTTAGGTCGTACTGCGAACTTAGAATTCCGCTTAGTTGCCGATAGCAATGATCAATATATTGATCCTTATACGCGTCAATATAATGGGCAACCTGTTCCTCCTGGAACAGAAGTGTTTGCTTTTGAATCAATGGATAGTGGTCGTCAATTATTGCTCAATCGTAGCCGTATTTTGACTGGCGAACGCGTTCAAAATGCAAGTTCGGGCTTTAGCCAAGATTCTGGCGGCGCAGAGGTAAATATTACCTTGGATAGCGCTGGCGGCAAACTCATGGCTGACGGCACACGTAATGCTGTTGGTAAACGTATGGCGGTTTTGTTTATCGAAAATAAACAACGAATCAGTTATGTCACCGATCCTGAGACGGGTGCACAAACTGAGGTACGCACGCCATATACCGAATCTGTGGTCATCAATGCGGCAACGGTTCAAGCTGTTCTAGGTTCACAATTCCGTATTACGGGCTTAGATTCACCACAAGAAGCGGCTGAACTTGCACTCATGCTTCGTGCAGGTGCTTTGGCTGCACCAATGTATTTCGTTGAAGAGCGTGTGGTTGGACCTAGTCTTGGTAAAGAGAATATTGAGAAAGGGGTTCAGTCGACCATTATCGGCTTTATCTTAGTCGCAATTTGGATGGTGGTTTTCTTCCGTCTATTTGGTTTCATCGCAAACTTTGCACTTGTGTTTAACTTGGCGATGATTTTGACCGTAATGTCATGGTTAGGTGCATCCCTTACCCTTCCAGGGATTGCAGGTATCGTCATTACCATTGGTATGGCGGTAGATGCTAACGTTCTGATTTGTGAGCGTATACGAGAGGAAATTCGTTGGGGCGCTTCACCAAAACAAGCCATTGTGGCGGGCTATGATCGTGCCTATAACACAATTCTTGACTCCAACTTAACCACTTTCCTTGTTGCATTTATCTTATTCGCTATTGGTACGGGTCCGATCAAAGGCTTCGCTGTCACGTTGATGATCGGTATTATTTGTTCGATGTTTACTGCGATTACAGTCACACGTGCAATTGTGCAACTCATTTATGGCAAACGCCGTAATTTGACCAAGTTGAGTATTTAAGGAGATTGATATGTCAGATCTGACTCAACGTGACTCAAAGCAATACGGTCGTCCAGATGATTTAAAAATCATCCCATTTATGAAGATTGCCAAACCTGCGGCAATCATCTCAATCTTACTGACGGTTGCCAGTCTTTTCTTTATTGCAACCAAAGGTCTAAATCTCGGTTTGGACTTTACGGGTGGTGTATCTGCTGAATTGAACTATGAACAAGCGGTTCAACCGTCGCAGATCACCCAAGCACTAAGTCAAGCTGGATTTAAAGATGCAGTTGTTCAGACCCTAGGTAGTAACACAGACCTCATCGTTCGTATGCCTGTACAGGATGATCTAGAAGTTGAAGACCTTAGCAATAGCATTACCAAAGCAGTTCAGCTACCGAATAATACCGTTAACGTTCATAAAGTAGATGCGGTTGGTGGTGCTGTTGGTAATGAACTCTATGTTCGTTCTGCTGGTGCGGTTGCACTTGCACTGATCCTGATGTTGATCTACGTCACCATTCGTTTCGAGTTTAAACTTGCGATGGGTGCTGTCATGTCGTTATTCCACGATATTGTCATCATTCTAGGTGCATTTGCATTGTTCCAATGGCCATTTGACTTAACCGTTTTGGCAGCATTGTTAGCGATTATCGGTTTCTCACTCAACGACAACATCGTGGTATCGGATCGTATTCGTGAAAACTTCCGTAAGATCCGCGACACCAGTTCGCAAGAGATCATTGATATTGCCTTAACCGAAACCTTACGTCGTACTCTCCACACTTCTGCAACGTTATTGCTGGTTGTGGTTGCAATGTTCTTCTTGGGTGGTGATGGTTTACATTGGTTCTCGGCGGCGATGATTGTCGGAGTGTTTGTCGGTACTTATTCATCTATTTATATCGGTACTGCATACGCATTATGGCGTGGTCTAGATCGTCAAGATTTTATCGTACAAGTGAAGCCTGAATTTGAAGAAGACGAGATTCCTTAAATCTCACCACTCTTCTTGATTCAAAGAAAATGCCAGTGTAATCACTGGCATTTTTTTGGGTATGCGATTTGAATATCTATGAAAAAGCCAACTAAAAGTTGCAAAAAATTAATGCTGAATCATTTGGATCTGTGGAAACTGAAAACCTCGACAAGACTGCTCTGCTCGCCATGCAACTGTCACCACGACACGATTTAAGATGAAATTCTGATAGGCGAAAGTGCCAATCAGTGGATGCGTACACATTCCGCCATGATTTGATGGATGAACTTGCGTATTTAAGCTATTTAAATCTAATCGAATACCGAGGCCAGAAGCTTTTAAAATCGCTTCTTTGGTGGTCCAAACTTTAAACCAATATTCCTGATCTTGGTCTTGCTGTTGCCAAGTTTGATATTCTTCAGGATGAAATGCATGTTGCGCCAAAGCATCAAAACGTACTTTTCGATCCAACTCTTCGACATCGACCCCAATATCTTTTACTCGCTCGCTCATGGCCAAAGCATAGTATTGTTGACTATGCGAATGGTTAAAATGCAGCGGATGTGAGTTTAAAAAAGGTTTGCCCTGTTCATGTTTGGAAAAGCTTAAATCTGAAATGTCACAGGCTAACTTTTTTGCGAGTAGATGGTTGCGATAAGCTTGAATCTGACCTTTCTTATAATGGTTAAATGAACGCAAATCAGCAAAGTCAGCTTTATCCTGTTTTAGAAGCTGAGCCAATGCCTGAACATGTATTTCGATTTTACGTGTAGTCGTCATTGGCTTTACTCATAAAACCCCTCAGTGAAAAGAGAGGTTGGCAGGATTTTTAGAACTTAACAATATCACCTTTCAAAGCAACACCTGCAACTGCCATACCCTTATGACATTCGTAAGTCGTCGAACTTTGAGCTTCATTCTTTTTAAAATAACTGACGATGTTGGTCACAGCATTTGCACCACGTGCTTTTGCTGCTTTATCCAATTGTAATAGTGCAGAACGAAGCACCCAATCACATGATTTCTCAGCAGACTTGCCAAAACCATTGGTCTTTTGATTGGTCACGATATCTTGCTCTAATACATTACCCCCTGATTTGTTGCCTTTAAGATAGAACTTTACCGAACCATCTAAAGTACCATCAGCCACTGCACGATCAACTGCCGCTTTAAAATCAAATTGATGCACGGTATCTGCAGCCTGAACGGATGCAGTAAAAGCGGTTGTTAAAACAGTTGCTAAGAATAATTGTTTGATTGACATTATTTTGATGCCCCTTGTTATGTTATACGTTTAAAAATCAGTGAGGTATTAATGCCACCAAAGGCAAAGTTATTACTCATCATGATACTGATATCAGTCGCTCTCACTTGTTGAGTAATATAATCTAAATCACCACAAAGTGGGTCAACCATATCCAAATTTAAAGTTGGAATAAGCTCTCCACGCTTCATCATTTCGATGCCTAGCCATGCTTCAATCGCACCACAAGCACCTAAAGTATGCCCAAAATAACTTTTTAACGAACTAATCGGCTTGCGACCCAAAACGCGTGCTGAGGCCTGACTTTCGGCAATATCACCTTGATCGGTAGACGTACCATGCGCATTGACATAGTCGATTTGACTGGCATCAAGCTGGGCATCTTTGAGCGCCATCTGCATACATTGCCCCATCCTTTCACTATCAGGCTTGGTTACATGCTGTCCATCGGTATTACTGGCATAGCCAACAATTTCAGCATAAATGGTTGCGCCACGCTGTTTCGCATGTTCATATTCTTCCAGAATTAAACAGCCAGCCCCCTCACCAATCACTAAACCATCGCGCTTAGCATCAAAAGGACGTGGTGATTTTTCGGGTTGATCATTCATGCCACTGGTTGCCAGTAATACATCAAAAACCGCTGCGCCTGCTGCACTCAGTTCTTCTGCACCGCCGGCAATCATGACGGTTTGTTTGCCATATTTGATCGCTTCATACGCCTGTCCAATTGCCATTGAACCCGAAGTACATGCACTTGAAGTGGGTAAGGTTAAGCCTTTCAATCCAAAATATACCGTCATATTGACCGCACTGGTATGTGACATCATACGAATATAAGTCGTCGCATTGATCTTACTCATATCCTGATCGATCAGCATATTGCCAAACTCACGAACCGCATCGACACTACCTGCTGAAGAACCGAAGGCCACGCCTGCATCACCACTTTTCAGGATCTCGTGATCGATCAGCCCCGCATCTTGCAATGCATTTTCCGCACTAATCACCGACATTAATGCCACGCGCCCCATACCCCGCGTCACTTTACGATTAAAGTGCTTAGCCATTTGAAATGTCTTTACAGGTCCTGCCAGTTTGGTTCTTAGATCTGGATATTGTTCCCACTCAGGCATATAACAAATACCACTTTTGCCCGCATGAAACTGGGCAAAAATTTCATCTGCTGTTTCGCCCAATGAGGTAATGCCAGCCATTCCCGTTACAACCACACGCTTCATTAGATTAAGCCTCCATTGACTGAAATCACCTGACGAGTGATATATGATGCTTCATCCGAACATAAGAATTTCACCACACTGGCGACTTCATCCACTTGTCCCATGCGTTGCATCGGAATCATTTTTAAAGCATGATCTTTGACTTCATCTGTGACCATTTCTGTTTCAATGAGACCTGGGGCGACACTGTTGACGGTAATTTTACGCTTAGCCAACTCTAATGCCAGTGCTTTGCTTGCCCCAATTAAACCAGCTTTAGCAGCACTATAGTTAACTTGTCCACGATTTCCCATCATGCCCGAAACTGAAGACAATGTGACGATACGTCCGCCTTGACGTAAATGAATCATCGGCATAATCAAAGGTTTGAGTACATTGTAAAAACCATCCAATGACGTTGAAATGACTTCATCCCAATCCTGATCAGTTAAGGCAGGAAATGCACCGTCATGAGTGAGTCCAGCATTCAGCACCACCCCATAAAATGCGCCATGTTGTTCAACATCTTGTTCAAGTAATTTTTTGACGGTTTCGCGTGCATTGACATCAAAAAGTAAATAATGGCTTTTTTGCCCTAAGTTCTGAATTTGTTCAACCACTTGAGCCGCTTCTGTCTCGCGTGAACGTGCGTGAATCGTCACATCAAAGCCTGCTTGCGCCAATTGCAACGCAATCGCTTTACCAATTCCTCGACTTGAGCCTGTGACTAATATTCTTCTTTGCATATTATTTCCTAAATATAAAATAAAAATCTCGATAAATCTGTTATCTGAACACCCCAAAAGATGGATACTCGGAAACGTCATTCACAACCTGCGTGGTATCAATAAGGTTATGTTTCTGCGAGATTACTTAATAGATGCAAGAAGTGAATAGGTTTTGTGAATGACAATGGTTTTGCCTACTTTTGTCGAAACAAAAGTAGGTCGAACCGAAGGTTAATTCCATAATAGGATGAGTCCTCGGTACGACTCCGCCAAAAAGTACCATACAAACCTCTATTACACTTTTAGCATCATCGTTGAATCCGTTGGTTCATACACACTTAACATGGCACTAATCACATGTTCAGCATAATGAATTTCGCAGGAAAACTGCCCCAACCCCTCATGTAGATATTGCTGTTCCACCCGAATTTTAAGAGTTTGACCCAGTTCAAAATACGGAACCGGTAACTGTAATTTCCGAGTCCCCAACAAAAAACCAACTTTGGGAGACTGTTGTAATTGTTGCCCCATCCAGCCTGAATAAGCACTCACTGTTTGTGCCATAATTTCAATGCTTACCCAAGTCGGTAAGCCCTCAGCTTCGCAGAACATCAGTTCAGGTGTAATGGTTAGTTCAGCAATGGCATAACCTTCATTTGCCTCAATCAGATGATCAATAAATACCATCGGTTGTTCATGCGGAATATAGTGAATCGCATCAAGTTTCATTTAACGCATTCCTCATCTTGTGCCACACCAAATAACAAACTGATATTACTGCCACCAAAGGCAAATGAATTGCTCATGACATATTCAATGCTTTGCGTCAGTTGAGCCTCTCGTACATAGTTTTGATCTGCTAAATCAGCATCAATTTCAGTCTGTTGATGAACAGGCAACCAACGTTGATCTTTTAATAGCTGAACACAAATAAAAGCTTCAATCGCACCTGCTGCCCCCAAACAATGTCCCGTTTTGTGCTTGCTACTGCTTAATGCAACTGAATGGTTTTGAAATACATGGCGGATGGCTTTGATTTCCATCGCGTCATTTTGCGGCGTGGCTGTACCATGCAAATTGACATAGCCCACCTGCTGCGCTGTGATTGCAGCAACGTCTAAAGCACGTTGCATCGCGGTCGCGGCACCAATACCCTCAGGATGCGGTGCAGAAATATGCCAAGCATCCATCGACTCTCCGGCACCATACAACATGATCGGCGCAGCCGCTTTGGTCAGTAAAAATAACGCGGCGGCTTCACCAATATTGATGCCATCACGTTTCGAACCACAAGGTTGGCAAAGACCATCCGATAAACTTTCAAGGCTATTAAAACCATTTAAAGTCAGTTGACATAAGGTATCCACACCACCCACCAGAACCGCATCCGCCAAACCCGATTGAATCAAACGTTGCCCTGCGGCAAAGGCTTTGGCACTGGATGAACATGCGGTTGAAATGGTGTAAGCCGCGCCTTGCCAACCTAAATACTGTTTTAAGGCTTTGGCAATACAGCCCATTTCCTGTGGCTGATGTGGTATGTCAACCGACTGGTCGCCTGCGAAATACTGTTTCAATCGTACTTCGCTGTCAGATATGCCAGAAGTTGATGTTCCAACCACGATACTTAATCGCTTTGGATCAATCTGTGCCACATAGTCCTGAATCTCAGTCTCGATTTTTGCCAAAGCCGTCAGCGTAAAACGTAAATTTCTAGAATCAAATGCTTGCAATGACTCAGGTACACATTCAATCAGTGGATAAGAATAACGTCCAACCCATACAGCGCGATCGCCCAAGAATCCATCTTCCAAGCTCAACGTATGATTTGATGCAACCAAATTTTTACGAATGTGTTCGATATCTTGCCCTAAAGCAGAAAGCCCAACACTGAATGGAATGCCAACAGCTTGAAATTTAGGCTGCTCACATGGCATTTGTAATCGTGACTCACTCATGGCTGCACCGCTTGCTCAGGCTGATCTGCATTTAAGGTATTTTCAATTGGGCTTAAAGTCATACGATAAGGCACTTGTAGATTATCCAGTTCAATCAGCTTTTCCTGTTGCTGAATCTGTAATATGGATTTTCCACCAATGAACACACGCTGATGATTCGTTGAATGTTCAATACTGACCGCCTGTTGACCCAATTGGGAAAAATTGGGATAAGTGGCAAATAAAATATCTCGCACCACAAACTCAAAAGGCAATAACCGCATTTGTTGAATACGTTGCTGCACTTTGACCTGTTGCCCATCAAATTGTAATGCAAATAAAGGCTGCCCTGTCAGACCTAAGCCAACCAAACTTAACTGCTGCCCTTGTTGCTGTTGGTAGAGTAAGAAACTAAAACTTTTATCTTTCCACTGCACTTCAACTTGATCTTGGCGTTGATAGTGTTGTGCTGTCCAGTGACTGCTTTGCAGACCTTGAGCCTGTGGTTTGAGCTGACATCCCACCAATAACAATGCGCTACAGCACAATAGAATGAGCCAAATCCGTTGTCCCATTCGCTGCATACCGATTCGCTGCATATTAGACCTCTAAGGCTTTTTCTTGTGCTAAACCCTCTCGGCAATATTCAGCCAAAGTGCTTAAACGACTTTTTGCATTTTTATGAATTGGATTTTGATCATCCCACGCATAACCTGCCAATAACGAAGAAATCATACGACGAATGCTTTCATTCTGATGAGTTGAAAACACCACATCCTGAAATCCCCCCTCATACCATGACTCGACATAGGCACGAAACACTTGAATCCCTTTACGAAGTGGCAGTTCATATTCCTGCATCCAATCGACTTGTTCGCCATTCAATACTCGCTCAACCAATGGTACAGCCAAACTTGATGATTTCAGCGCAATCGTTACACCCGATGAAAAAACAGGATCTAAAAACTCACCTGCATTGCCCAATAACGCATAGTTACGACTTGCAAGTTGCTTTACATTGGCAGAATACCCCACCAATGTTCTCACGGGTGTATCAAATTTGGCATGTTGCAAGACTTGAGACAAACTTGGATCATCCGCCAAAATCCGTTTTAATAATGCTTCAGGCTCATTTGGGGCTGCATCTGCAACATGACCATCGGCATCATCAGGAACTGAGTAGTGGTCAAAGAAATCTTGTTCTGCCACCACACCAAACGATGCACGCCCATCCGCAAACGGAATCAACCAATACCAAGCACGATGATCGTTTTCATGGACGGTAATCAAGATCTTATTGCGATCAAAATCAGCACGATCTCCGATACCATCCTCAATATGCGTAAAAATGGCACGACGTACTGGGAAATTTGAAGGACTTTCCAAATCTAGGAATTTCGGCAGAATGCGCCCAAAACCACTGGCGTCCAGCAAAAACTTAGCTTTAATTTGATATTGCTGCTGCGACTCATCCAAGACCGTTAACATCGGCTGATCAGCATCGACATCAACTGCGGTGACTTCATGACCAAAGCGAATATCTGCACCGTATTTCTGCGCTTGTTGCGCTAGTAAATGGTCAAAGTCAGCACGGCGCACTTGCCAAGTCGTCCCTGGCCCTGCACTAAATTTCTCGGTAAAATCATAATGACTGCGCTTTTCACCACACAGGAATGCCGCGCCATTTTTAAACTGAAAACCACGTTCTGCAACATGTTCACGAATGGTGTCCAACAACCCTGCTTCTTCCAAAAACACCATACATTGTGGCAGCAGCGATTCACCAATGGAAAAGCGCGGAAAATATTGTTTTTCAATCACCGTCACCGCATAGCCTTTTTGACGGAGCAATGCCGCAGCCGAACTACCCGAAGGCCCAGCCCCAATAATCACCACATCCGTTTGTTGTATTGTGTTCATGTTATGCTCCGATGTGGTAAGTCGACAATATGCTTTTGATCAGCAGGAGTGAATAAAGTTGCGTAAATAAATGAAAAGATCACGCCAAGTAAAACAGTTAAACCAAAACAATGAATGGCGTAAGTATCACTCAACGACAATAATCCAAAGCCCAACAGGGTCGACATCATACACAAAAACAACGCCATGCCGACCACCTGTGGATGATCATGTCCATGCCGATAAAAAATGGCATAATCCACCCCAATCCCAATAATCAAGAACGTTCCCATAATACTAAATAGGTTAATTTCCACACCGAGCCATGCTTGTACTGCAAAGGTGCTGAGCAAAGCCAAAGAGACAGGCAACACCAAAGGCAAAACTGAGCCAAGACCATAAACAGCCCCTAAACCAATCGCCAAAGCCAACAAAGCATAGATCAATAAATGCTGTGCTTGCTGGCGATGCTGAGCAAAGGCAGTTGAGAGTGTATCGACAGGTTGTTGAAAATGAATATTGGCGGATACTAGTTGCTGTAACAATTCTGTCTGCTGCACACCATTTACGATGACCAAACGTTCGGTTGAACTCGGCTGTAAAAAAGCCAAAGGATGCTGCTGAAAAACCTGTTCAGTGAGTAAAGGCTGCTGCTGCAATTGCTGTTGCCAATGTTGCACATCCGCAAATTTCAAGCCCATCGTCGCTGCATACTTTTTCAGTGCAGTTTCAGGAATTTGTTGTAATAACTGTACATTTTGCTTTTGCTGTGCCAACGGTGGAATCCATTGACCCAAAGCTTGAAAACTTTCGATTGCCCCTTGCTGCTGTAATTGCTGAAGCTTGAGTAATAGTTGTGATTCTTGTTGTTCCAGTTCAGTACTTGAACTCGCCTGCACCACAAAATAATCACTGCTTTGCTGCTGCCCAAACAAAGAACGAATATATTGATCTTGCTTTTTGAGCTTGGCATCCATACTTTGTAAATTACGAATGTCATCATTGGGTTGTAAAAATAAAATGCTCACGCTGCCCATGGCAATGATGCCAACAATGAAGCCATAACGCATTTTATGTTGTTGCTGAAACCATTGTCGTGCTTGCCCAATCCAAGCCAAGCGTTGAATCGTAGGCTGAGCATTCAGTGATGGCAATCGTGGCAATAACAAGACACTTGTGATCCATGCTGCCACCAAACCCACGATCGAAAATACCGCGATTTGCCTAAATGCGGGAAAGGGAGTAAAGCTCAGGAAAATATATGCCACAACCGTCGTCATTAAGCCCATAAACAAGCTCGGCAACAAAGGCCTGAGAACGCTAAAACCATCCAATTTACGATGCTGTGATTGCATCGCCATAAAATAGAAAGAAAAATCGACACAGACCCCGATCAAACTTGCGCCAAAAACCAAAGTCATCAGGTGAATCTCACCAAAAATCAGATGGGTTATGGCAAAAGCCAATAAGCTTCCTGTTGAAACGGCAATAAACTCAGTCAGCAATGGGCGGAATGAACGAAAACCAAACCAGACCAACACAATCAAACCAAGGGTTGAACCTAAACCAATCGTTGAAATTTCTTTTTGCGCCGACTGCGTACCAAAATTGGAAAATAAAATCGTGCCTGTCCAATGCGACTGCACATTTAAGTCATTGAGCTGTGGTTGCATTTGGGCAATCCAAGCTGTCACCTGTTGCTGATAATCAATATTGTAGGGACTCTGTGTCAGTTCCAAGACCAATAAGCGTGAAACGTTCTGCTCATCGTGAATGGTCGCAAAACCATGCTCCAGTTCGACATCGCTTGAGGCTTGCGTAGCAACATTCAGCATATAACGCGGAAATAACAGCAAAGGGTCTTGTTGCAAAGATTCTGCCGTAATCGGCATCCCGACACTCATGAGCTGCATCAAACTTTGTTCAGTCAAAGCCTCAAAATCTTGCTGTTGTACCGCCTGTTGCAAAAGCTGACGATCTTGTGGACTCAACAAGCCTGCACGATGCAGATATAACTGCTTTGAAAATTGTTCTAAATCAAGTTGTGGTTTGAGCGGCTGCCACAACGCACTTTGCTTGAGTTGTGTTTCAAAGAATTGGGTAGCGTGTTCTATCGCTTGCTGATCTTGGCTTTCTAATACCACAAACACTTTTTGATTGAGTTGATCACTCATATATTGCTGGGTTTTCGCCAACTCAGGATTTTGTTGCGTTTCAGGCAACAAAGAAAAAATATTGGTCTGGATATGAATATCTTTTTTTAGCCATGCAAACGCAAGTGCCAGTCCAACAACGGTTAACAGGATTAACCAGATGGCAGTAAATTTATTTTGCCAATTGGAAAAGCGCATCTTCAGCAGCCGTTAGTTTCAATGGAGTATTTTGATTACGGAATAAAATCGTGGTGCTATTATTGGCTTGTTCCTGAATCACAATTTTATCGACATACTGCTGCCCCTGTGCCTCAATACGTACAAACAATTTTTTAAATAAACCTGACTTCGGCGTTAATGCAACATTCCAACCTGTAGGGCGATAATCGGCAGAAACCACATTAAAGTTCTTCGCCAAAGCTTTTTCATCACCCGACATCAACTGCAAAAACAGTGTTGCAACAGAACTATACGGCGATTGATCAATCTGAATCTGGCTGTAGGTTCGTTGGGTTTTTTGTACCAGCTTCTTTTGCGTCACGATCAAATCGGCTTGAACAGGTCGTTTGATTTGCCAAAGCACACCATTAGATTTAGCAAAGGTCAGCGTGCCATTGGAAACAAAGGTTTTATTTAAACTAGCTAACTTTTTTTGTTGTTCAAAATCAGCACGCACCACATCACTTTTTGCAAGCTGCTGAAAAATTGTACTCACCGCCGCGCTATCGGCATAGCTGAATACACTAAATAGAGAAAGCACGATAAAGAGCGAAATCGCCCTGCATAGACCTTTAAAAAAATGTCCTTTAAGCATCCTACATTTATATGATCTTGCCGTGTAGGGGCGAACTGTGTTCGCCTTAAAACAGAAGACTTTGACTGAATCCAAATTCATTTTATCTCCTCCTTAAATTCATCCCATGCCTTTAAGCAGTCCAATAAAATGGGGGGTGACTGAAAGCACATTTCCCGTGTTTCCATATTCACTGCAACTTGCGTAGTATACCCCTTGGTTAACCGTCTGCCTGTTTCTGCATCGAGAATGAGATATTCAATTTTTAAACGGTTTTCCCATTCTTTCAGGATGGCACGCACACAAATCTTTTGTTCAAACTCAATGCCCTGCACATAGCGCACATGGCTTTCAATCACAGGCCAAGCGTAGCCTGATGCTCGCATTTGATTGTAGTTATAAGCAAACTGATCCAACAACTTACATCGTGCGATTTCAAAATACTTTAAATAATGTCCATGCCACACCACATTCATGGTATCCACATCATGAAAAGGAATTTCAATAATGACATCTGCCTGCATGTGACACTCCTAAGCTTGATCCACAAACTGATTAAACAATTCAAAATTGTCGAAACGATCAATGATCTGTTGTAATTCAGTTTGCAAAGGACGATCTTCTTCAAGCAATGCAAAGCTTTGCAACGTCCATGCGACAAAAGCCTGTAAAGTTGGACTCAACTTTGACTCCACGCCTTTCAGATGCACGGCTTGTACACTGGCACAGCACAAAGCAGCGAGCACTTGTTGCGTTAAGGTAATCACTCGGGTGGCATCTCGAGCGGCAATGGTGCCCATACTGACTTTATCTTGGTTATGACATTCAGTTGAACGAGAAAAAATAGATGCCGCTAAAGTATTTTTTAAGGCTTCTGCCGTCCAAGCCGACACACCGATTTGTACGGCTTTAAAACCATGATTCAAAGGTAAACGATCTACACTTGAACCTGTCAAATTACGCGGCAAACCATGATTCATTTTATGATCAACCAATTGCGCCATTTGTCGATCCATCAAGTCTGCAATATTGGCAATCATGATTTTTAAGCTATCCATCGCTTGAGCAATATGCCCACCGTAGAAATGTCCACCATGTAAAACCCGTAAGTGAATCGGGTCAATCAAGGGATTGTCATTACTGGAGTTCAATTCATTTTCTATAAACTGACGCAGCCACGTTTTTGAATCTTCAAACACACCAATAATATGTGGCGCACAACGTAAGGAATAACGATCCTGCAGGCGTGGACTTTGATGCGCAGTTTGTACTTCGCTATTCAGCCATACACGTAGTTGTTGAGCAATCTGTTGCTGTCCTTGATGTGGTTTTTGTGCAAATAACACTTCATCAAAATGACTTGGATTGCCCTCCAATGCCCAAACATTCAGTGCAGTAATCAAAGTACTGGCTAAACTGATTTGTTCGGCTTTCTTATAATTTAAGCAAGCAATCGCGGTCATTACGGCTGTGCCATTCATTAACGCCAAACCTTCTTTTGGACGTAAAGTTAAGGGCTGTAAACCTTTTTCAACATAGACCTGTGCAATTGGAACAACTCGACTTTGATCTTGATCATAAACATCACGCTCGCCGACCAATGCTCCTGCGATATAGGACAGTGGGGTTAAATCTCCACTTGCGCCGACTGAACCCTCGGATGGAATCACAGGAATCACATTTTCATTCAGCATCCACACCAAACGTTCCAGCAATGCCAAAGACACCCCTGAATAACCACGCGCCAATGAACATAACCGTGTCACTACCACGGCACGCGCCGTGATCAGATCCAAGTTTTCGCCCAAGCCACAGCCATGAAAACGCGATAAATGTAAAGGCAATTCATGGACTTGGTGCATCGGGATCTCTACCAGACACGAATCACCATAACCTGTGGTCACGCCATAGATCACACCTTCATCGGCAAGTAATTGATCCAAAAAGTCTGCACCGCGTTGAATTAATTCACGCCAAGCATTTGTTTCTGGGAGTGCGATACGACATTCATTTCGAGCAACTGCTACTACATCTTCAATACTGAGCGGTTGCTCTCCAACAATCACCACTGGCTTGATCATTGATCCCATTTGACTTGCATTCACGTTATTTTGTCCAAAACTGATAAAAATTAAACCATTGATACGGTGCAGCCAAGCAATGTTGTTCTAACACGGCAACGTATGCCTGAGTCACTTGTTGCATACTACTGAGTCGCGTTTTTCGAGGTAAATCGACTTGATCTGCAAGATGATGAATATGCACCTGAAACTTATGCTGTGCACGATAACAAAATACGGCGAGAACAGGCACTTTAAGTAAATTTGCCAAAATCCAAACCCCTTGTGGGAATTGGGCAGATTCACCTAAAAATGGAACACTTTGCACCCGATCGGACTGCACAGGAATACGATCTGCGGCCACAATCACCCATTCACCCTGCTGCATTTTTTCTTGTAACAGCATGGCGGTTTCAATGCCAAGTTCATCAACAGCAATCAAATTTACATCAGCTTTAGTATTCAACTTTTTGAGAAACTGATTAAATTGTGTCGCGTGCTTTTGATAAACCAGTACATTAATTTTTTGTGGATGTTCGGATTTCAGCGCGCGTAATAACTCAATATTGCCAAAATGCGACACGATAATAATCGTACCCTTTTGATAATGTTGTTGAAAATGCTGATGGCCTATTAATTCCAGTTTTTGCTCTGGAATATGTCCCAACCAACCCTCTATTTTATCCAGAATACATTCACCAAACTGCATAAAATGAGCATAACTATTTGCCCACGTTGGCATCGTTGTAAAAGGCGACTGAGGACCTGCAAACTGATGTACACGCTGCAAATATTGCAAAGAAGCCTGCCGTGCAGCTACCGCAAATAACCAATACCACATAATAACAAAATACAGAATCACCCGACATAGCCAACGCCCCCCACAACGATAAAAGCCAAGCATGAGCATGAGCGGTAACATACCGCCGCGCTCTTTAATGTCATGCCAAGTATCATTCGGCGTGTGCTGAGGGTTTGTCATTAATCTGCCCGAGACTTACCAGAACCACGTTTTTGCCAAAGCAATTGAGGCAAGCGAATCAACATACCAGCAAATAATCGAGCATGGGCTTGACTCAAGCCAATATTGTCACGCCATACATTAAAATGGGAGATACCATGTTCAGGATAAATCACAGGCGTAGGTACATTAATAAACGGGGTATTTTCCCATTTTAAGCGTACAAGAATTTCACTATCGAAACCCATGCGTGGCTGAAATTTGGCTTTATCTAAGATAGGAATGGTTTTATTCAAAGGATAAATCCGAAAGCCACACATGCTGTCTTTAATCTCTAAAGATAGACTATTGAGCCACACCCAAAAGTGGGTCACATAACGACCATATAGGCGTTTTTTCGGGACAGAAGCATCAAAAATCGGCTGTCCAATCACCATTGCTTCGGGGTGTTGTTGCGACAATCGGAAAAATTTAGCAACATCCTCCCAGTGATGTTGTCCATCTGCATCGAGCTGCAAGACGTGTGTCATCCCCATTTCGGTAGCATAACGCAACCCTGTAATCACAGCCTGACCTTTACCTTGATTGGTCGCATGTTCAACCAAATGTACATGTTGATTTTGTTGCGCCAATTGTCGCAAAATTTCACTACATGCGGCATGGCTACCATCATTGATCAAAATGATCGGATACTGAAATTGTTGCAAATGCTGCACCAGATCAGCGAGATAGTGCGGATGATTATAGACAGGAATCACGATGCCGTATTTCAACAGACCATCCAACATGATTGAACTCCTAAGCACGCGCTACAGAAAATAATAAACGACCTGAAGCCAGTGTATGCTGATCTGTGCTCATTTCAAAACTCACCTTGTGCTCTTTACGACTGAGTTTGAGCTGCACCACGGTATAAGGACGAATCAGATTTTGAAATTTAAGCTGCTCGAAACCCTGACACCAATCCAGATCTGCCCATACCTGTTTAGCAAATTGTTGGATAAAACTGATTTGCCCCACGCCAGGATAAATCGGTTGATTCGGAAAATGCCCTTTAAAACATGCCAATTCAGGCGGAAATTCCAGACTAAAAAATTGACTGTCTTGTGCTTGCCATTGCGACAACATTACAGGCTGTAACATCATAGAAAATAATGCCTTTAAATAATTTTTATCTCGTTTCGATTGGGCATTTTGTGGAATTTGACTCAGAAAACGCCATTGTCTTGGAATCGCTAGCGTTTCCAGTTGAAACTGGAGTTGTTGTTTGAGTGTTTTAACAAAAGCGGCTTTACCCAATTGGATCAATTGTTGCTGTGCAGTTGGTGTCAAAACCACGATAGCAGCCAAAATCTGTCGATGCTGATGCTCAATCACTAAGGCATGGCTTTGTTGAACATCATCAAGACCATTCAGCGTCTGTTCAATCGCATCCAAACTTAAACGTTTTTCTTCGAGTTTAACAATCCGATCTAAACGTCCTAACAGGCTAAACTGTTTCTGAGCAATCACCATCCATTCAGCAGCATCTCCCGTCATGATCCAACCTTGCTCACCCGCATGATCACTTTTGACCATCAGTTGCTGACGATCAGAAATCTGAATCTCGACATTTTCAAATGCTGTCCAAGCCGCATCATCTTGTTTACGATGTGCAATACCGCCTGTTTCAGAACTGCCTAAAACCTCAATAATCGGCACATTCAAATTGGGACGAATACCTACATCCAGTTTCCCACCTGAACTAAACACCATTTCACAGTGTTGTAATCGCAATTCACTGGTCCAACGCTTGAGTAAAGCAGGACTCGATACCACATAATTTAGGTATCCCGATTGCAGTAACCTTTGCTGCACTTGAATGACATCTTCTGGAAATGCCAATTGAGGATTGTAGAAACTACGCCCCGTAGCTAGCGGCAAGAGCAACTTAAACAATAATCCATAAATATGTTGATGGCTGACCGTTGCGATGACGAGACACTGTTCAGCAAATGAAAAACTTGCTGCGAGCCCACGCACTTCGTTTAACAATTGCTTTAAGGTACGTTCAATCTGTTTCGGTTCCCCAGTTGAACCTGAAGTAAAAAAGCTAATCTGCGCAGCATTTAAAAATTCATCACTTTTTATTTTCGCCAAACGTTCTACAATCAAATCAACTGCACGCTCCGCCTTAGGAGATAGAGATTGGGAAAGATGTTGTTGCCGCGTTAAAAAATAGATGTCCTGCTGTGCCAGTTGTTGTTCTAAATTACGCACACGATTGGGCGGTAAAATAATTTTTTTATTTGCCAATAAGCCAGCAAAAAACAGCACCATAAAATCATAACTGTCTTGTTCCCACAATGCCCAAGTCGATTGTGCCAAATATTCAATCGCAGTCGATTGTTCAAGCACGTCCTGCCAAAAAGCGGCATAAACAATATTTTGAAACTCAGCACCAATACAAAATATTTGGGCTGAATCGGACTCATTATAAAAATGAAGGGGTGCAATCATTTCACAGAACCATTTAAGTATTGACCTGATTTAAACGCTGATGACGTTTACGTAAGATGAATTCCCCTAAAAACAATACGCCCATCAATACATAAGAAATAAAGCCATTATAAATGACCCAAAATTTCATTGGCGCAAATACGGTTCCCAAAGCAATCATGGCATTCATGCTAAAAAAACCACACCAAACCATGGTGACTTTACGCGTCCACTGCACACCTGATTCAGGCAAATCAGGCTCAACTAAACGAGCAAAACGTTCGATCATTGAGGGTGGTTTATATAAGGTCAGCGCAAAAATCAACAATGCTCCGACACTCATCCCCACAGGATAGAGTTTTAACCATGCGTGATCTTTTAAAATCAAGCTCAGTCCACCACAAATAATCGCCAATCCAGTCAAAGGCAACATCAAATCATTTTTTCTAGCACTGATCAGACGGACACTACCCAAAACCACCAGTAACACACTAACCCAGACAAATTGTCCGTGTGACAAACTCCAACCCACAATAAAGGGATACAACACAAAAAATGTGATCAGTATGCCTCTGAGCAGATGTCTCATTCAGCCGTCATATTTTGAATGACCGTAACAACGTCCAAGACCGTTCTGACTGCTTTAAAATCTTCAGGTTGTACTTGTTTACCTGTCAATTCCTTGATTTTGACCACAAGATCAATCGCATCAATGCTATCGACATCAAGATCTTCATATAAATTTGAATCGAGACGAATATCTTCAGGTTCAATTTCAAATAGATCCTGCATCCACTCTCTGAGTTTTGCCAGCACATGTTCTTGGGTTAACATCGATCTACTCCTTAAACGGCTTGCTGCGCTTCAACCAAAGCCACTAAACTTTGAATTGATTTAAAATGCTGTTTGGTTTCATCGGACTCTGCATTCAGATGAATGTTGTAACGCTTCTTCAATGCCAAACCTAACTCCAAAGCATCAATCGAATCTAAACCTAAGCCATCACCAAACAGCGGTGCTTCGGTCTCAATATCACTGATGCTAATATCCTCGAGTGCGAGAACATCAATAATCATTTGCTTTAATTCATCAGCAAGATTGCTCATTTTTTCGATAACTCATCATTAAAAATTTGATAAAAACGTTGATTCAACTGACGGACTTGTTTTGGTGTTATATCTGAATCCACTAACATGTCCTTAATTTCAATTGCATCGAGCACCTTAATTTCAATATGAAAAGGCTGTGCTGGCACATGATACCACTTTTCATTTTTGGTCAAAGTTGATGGCGTGCAGCTTATCAAAACTGGACGGATCGGTACATTGGCTCGAATGGCAATATTTGCAGCACCACGCTGAAACTCATTTAAACGTTCGCCTTTTTCTGTTCTGGTTCCTTCTGGAAAGATCACTAAAGAAGCTGCACCCTGCTCCTGTAAACGCGCTACAGAATCTTCAATAAACTGTTGCGAACCTGCATTGAGAATATAACCTGCACTTCGGACGGGACCGCGCGTAAACGGATTAGACCATAGCGATTGTTTGACCACACAGTTGGCTTGCTGCATCAATCCAATCATGACCACCACATCAATTAAAGTCGGATGATTAGCGATCACCAGTTCTTGTCGACTATTTTGTAGCTTGTCCAAACCCTCAACGGAATAGCTCATAATCCCAAGCTTCACCATCATTTCCGTAAAGCCTTTAAAACTATAGCGGATCACTTGTTGCGCCCGTTGCTGACGTACTTCTGGATTTGAACTACTCAATCGAACCAAGGGTGCAACAACCGTTGCAATCCCAATACCACCGACACCAAAGCTCGCAAAACTCAATCCCGTCGCAGCCACACGCCAAAGATAATTACTTTTTTGTTTGATTTCTTTGAGTTTTAACATTTTTTCCATCTCGATGCAGATGGATTGATATCTGCTGTTTGCCAGAATTGATAAAAAGCCAAACTTTCCATTGACGTCGAACCTGATGATGCCGAACTAGTTAAATCAAGCACCTCTAAATTAGGCTGCGCCAAACTCACTACGGTTGAAAGTGCAAATGCAGGAAAGTCCCACGCATCACTATAAACGGTCGGTAATGCTTGATCGTACGCTACAACAAGTACTTTTTGTACATGGGGCTGTGCTTTTAGAATGGCATAAGCTTCAATCAAAGCCTCTGTCCACTCACAACTTAAACTAGTCGACGGCGTATCATCATGGCATAAAATCGAATATAAACCCGCGATTGCATTATGCACAGAAGTTGAAAATTGCGTGGGAGATGGCGTTTGTCCACTGAGTACATCTTGTAAAATACGCAGTGTTTTTTCTTCATCGCCATACTTCGAAACCCACACGATATAGTCAACAGATTGACCATCTAATGCAGTTAAAGCACTTTGCAATGCCATTTTGGCTAATAAGGATAAACGACGACGCTGCATCGCTGGAATCTCATCCAGTGCAGCAAAATTTTGCTGAGCATTGCTAAGCTGAGGCTGCGTTAGATGTAGTTTTAACATGCGATACATCGTCCATGTGTTTATGTATAAACACATTCATCAATAATATTTTGTGGGCGCATTATATCACTGTCACCAAATTTAACAAAAAAATATTTTACATATATTTCAATATCTTACATTAATATATTTTTAGTGTCCGTTTGAAATAAATAGAATGTAAAGTTTTACTAAACAATAAAATAAACTATTAACTTAAATGCTCTAAAATTTCCCATTAAAAAAGCCCAAAACAAAGTTTGGGCTTATCATTTTATCGTTAATTAACGCTTCATTTTTTTCTCAGCTTTTTTGAACTTCTGCACATAACGGCGTTTACGTGCAGCAACACGCTCATCAACCATCGATTTACGACCTTCAAATGGATTGTCTGAAGTTTTGAAATCAACACGAACTGGCGTTCCTTCCAACTTATACACTTTACGGAACACATTTTCGAGATAACGACGATAATCTGCAGGGGTTTTATCAACCTTATTACCGTGAACAACGATCGTTGGTGGATTTTGTCCACCCATATGCGCGTAACGCATTTTAATTCGCTTACCACCAATCATTGGCGGTTGATGCGCTTCTGTAGCATCATTCAAAATCTGGGTGAGTTTTGCAGGTGAAACTTTTAAATGTGACGATTCATAAGCACGATGGATGGTTGGATACATTTCCCCCACCCCAGTACCATGCAATGCAGAGATTAAATGTACTTTTGCCCAAGGAATAAAATCAAAGCGGCGATCAACATCCAACTTACATTGTTTACGGTCATATTCGGTCATGTTGTCCCATTTATTAATGGCAATCAACATGGCACGCCCAGCTTCAAGTGCATAACCAATCAGATGTAAATCTTGTTCGACCACACCTTCACGCGCATCCAGAACCACAACAATGACATGTGCATCTTTAATCGCTTGTAGCGTTTTAACAATTGAGAATTTCTCAATCATTTCATCGACTTTACCTTTACGACGTACACCCGCAGTGTCAATCAAGGTGTATTTACGCCCATCACGCTCAAACGGAATATAGATAGAATCACGTGTTGTACCGGGTTCATCAAATGCAACCACACGATCTTCGCCGAGCAAACGGTTTACCAAAGTCGATTTACCTACATTTGGACGACCAATAATGGCTAAGCGTAAACCTGTAGCTTTATCATGTGCTTCATCGCTTTCATCTTCAGGAACATCAACCAAGACATCCTCAAGCATTTGCTGCACGCCACGTCCGTGACTGGCAGCCACTTGTAAGGGTTCACCCATACCAAGCTTATAAAACTCAACCAAAGCCGCTTCAGCGTGAACACCATCCACTTTGTTGGCAACGAGGTAGATTTTTTTGCCTAATGTACGTAGTTCACGTGCGATTTGTTCGTCCGAAGCCAATAGACCAGCACGGGCATCGACCACAAAAACGATAATGTCAGCTTCATTAATTGCAGTTTTTGACTGCTCTGCCATGTAACTATCAATACCGCCTTCATTTTCACCGATACCACCCGTATCGACGACAATAAATGATTTATTTTGAAAAACCGCATCACCATATTTGCGGTCACGAGTTAAACCAGCGAAGTCAGCAACCAAAGCATCACGACTTTTTGTGATTTGGTTAAATAGCGTTGATTTTCCGACGTTTGGACGACCAATGAGCGCAATAACGGGTTTCATAAATTAACCTTAATTCAGACGAGCCATCGTTGATGACATCGTATCAGAAACAGTATGGAAGATTTTCAGTGATCAAATGATCATAATAAAAATTCGGGGTTTTGTTTAAACAAACACCCCGAAGTATTTTTTAAAGTGCAATTCGCTAACTCGAATTTTACCACACATTAGGCAAAATTAACGATTCTGCCAAATGCTTAATGCACCTTTTTGAGTAGCGACATAAAGTTGGTTGTCGATGACACGTAATGTGCGGACATCTCCACGTGTTTTAGCGCGTCCAACCAAGCGACCAGTTGCAGGCTCAATCAGATGCAAAACACCATCCAAGTCACCAACTACAAGATTCTGTCCCAACATCACAGGATTACTCAACTTACGATTCAATAAGCTTTCATTCTGCCACACCAACTCACCCGTACCTAGATCATAGGCATTCAACTTACCATCAACAGTTGAAACGAAGACTTTATCTTCAGATACTTCTGGACGATTGGTACTGCTCGCGTCTTCACTCCACACCACACGTTGTGTCGCTAAATCAGTAACAGTCACTTGCCCTTGAAAGCTCGTGGTCACTAAATATTGACCCGCAACCACTGGATCGCCATTGATATCAATCAAACGTTGAATATCGGAACGACCTTCGCTGATGGCAACGCGACGCTGAAACTGCGGTATACCGCTAATCACATCGATTGCGTAGATATACGCATTTGCTGAAGCAATCAGTATCGTACGTTCATCCAGAGGTACAGGAGCAGCTTGGCCTCGTAAGCTAAACTGAATATTTGGCAGCTTATATGCCCAAACCTGTTGTCCTGAAACCGCATCATGTGCAAATACAGTCCCATCATTTGCCAGTGTAATCACCCGCCCCAACTGTATCGAGGATGGAGATAAAATCGCACCAGACAACTGTGTTACCCACTTCTGCTCACCTGTAGCTTGGTCTAAAGCGAACAATTGTCCTTTACGATTTCCAACAACAACAATCCCTTCACCGGCTTCAACACCAGCAGTTAGCTCTTGTTTGGTTATCTTACTTTTCCAAAGACGCTCTTTGCCCTTATAAGCTGAAACTTGCCCATCAGGATCAGGCGTAAAAATCACACCATTGTTCGTATCCAACTGCAAACGTAACGACTCAGCAGCATTGGTAGAGGAAACACTTTGAGAAAAAACAAGGTTTAAACTCTGTTCTTGCGTAATTTTTGGCAATGGGTTTGGTTTCACTGGCTTAACTTTATTACTCGAACATCCAACGAATAAAGCTGAGGCAATGGCGATTGCCAATGGTAGTTTTAGTTTATTCTGCATTAAGACTCATCCACATTGGTATCTAAGATCGGGCGCTCAATTTCAGGATCATCTACTAAAACGCCAACACTTTCGAGTTTAATTTGTAAAAGCTGACGCTCTTTTTTGCGTTCGATCAAACTATCCCATGCACTTTGATAGGCCTTACGTGCTGATTCAGTATCTTTCTTCGCAACAAAAATATCACCGCGAAGTTCATCTACTGTCGCTTTAAACGTAGGCTCAGCCACATTGGCCAGTGTTTTTAAGGCTTCGTCATACTTTTTCTGAGCGAGTTGTGCATCGGCTAAACGTAGTTTAACAATTTGCACTAAACCAGCATCTTTGACTGCTGAGTTTTCGACTTTCTTCAATGCTTTTTCCGCAGCAGCATAGTCATCTTTATCATAAGCCAACTTAGCTAACAGAAATTGTGTCTGGATTGCATGAACCGAATTTGCATCTTCTTTCACAATTTTATCTGCTGATTCAGATATCGTCGCAAAAGCATTAGGCTGACCTGCCAAGACCTTGGCTTCATCCATCAACTTTTGCACTTTCGCCGTTTGGCTCTGCGCTTCAGCAAGCGTTTTCTTTTGCCAATATTCCCATCCGAAAAAGGCAATCAAGGCAATGAGAATTCCGCTAATGATTGCAGAACCATATTTTTTGGCAAACGACTTAAATTGGTCGAATTGTTCATCATCACTTAAACTCATGTGATTGTCCTTTTCCTAAATATTTTATTGTTTAAATTTTTCGATAAAAAATGAGGTCAGCTCTGCTATGGCAACTTGTGACTGCTCTGCAGTTGCAAGCTCTTTCACCAAAAGCTGCTGTGATTCCCACTCGCGCTCACCCAAAATCACCGCATAGATCGCACCAGACTGATCCGCCTTTTTCATTTGGCTTTTCATACTGCCTAGTGAGCCTGTTTTAAGGCGAATTGGGCTATTTACAGCTTCAAGTTGGTCACGAATTTGCTCAGCCAATAACAATGCTTTGGCTTGATATGCAGGTTCAGCCAATAAGAACACTTCACAGTCGCGTACAACCTTCACTTGTTCTACTTGCTCAAGCAACAGTAACAAACGCTCCATTCCCATCGCAAAACCGACAGCAGGTACAGATTGATCCGCTTTACCTTTTAACTGCCCAACCAAACCATCGTAACGTCCACCCGCACAGACTGTCCCTTGTGATCCCAACATGGTGGTGGTCCACTCGAAAACCGTCTTGTTGTAGTAATCTAAGCCACGCACCAATTTTTGGTTAATCACAAATTCAATGCCGGCATCGGTTAAGTATTGCTTTAATTGTTCAAAGTGATTGATGGAGTCTTCTTTTAAGAAATCATGCAACTTGGGAGCATTTTCTAAAATCTTTTGAGTTGATTCACTCTTAGAGTCCAAAATACGCAATGGATTGGTGCTGAGACGGCGTTGAGAATCTTCGTCTAATGCTTCTTTGTGCTGATTTAAAAACTCAACCAAAGCTGCGCGATACTCAGCACGTTCATCTGTTTCACCCAAAGTATTGAGCTCCAAACGGACTTTGTCCGCAACACCCATACGCTTCCACAGACGTGCAGTCATTAAAATAATTTCCGCATCGATATCAGGGGTTGCGACACCAAAAGTTTCTACACCAAACTGGTGGAACTGACGATAACGGCCTTTTTGCGGTTTTTCATAACGGAACATTGGCCCAACATACCAAACACGTGGTGTTGCACCACGCAATAAGTTATGTTCCAACATGGCACGTACACATCCCGCTGTGCCTTCAGGACGCAAAGTCAGCGATTCTGGCGGTGTTCCTTTGTCAAAAAAGGTATACATTTCTTTTTCAACAATATCAGTTGCATCACCAATGGCACGCTTAAATAAACCCGTTTGCTCTACGATAGGCAGACGAATTTGTTGATAGCCGTAAGCATCCATTAAAGATGCAAGTTGTTGTTCTAGACTTCTCCAAGCTGCAGTTTGCGCTGGAAGGGTGTCATTAAAACCTTTGATCGCGACGATTGAACTCATGACCTACTCAAAAACTTGTACGAATAATTTCTTTAGATTTGGCTTCTTCAATCTCTTGAACACGCTGACGAACCATGGTCTCTATTTCATCAACCAACTGATCAGTGTCAATTAAATGACTTTTTTCACCATTTCGATACACCAGTGAACGCGGCGAAGCACCAACGATGCCAATATCAGCTTCTTTGGCTTCACCAGGACCATTCACTTTACATCCGATCACAGATAAATCCATCGGTGTACGGATATCTTCTAAACGCTCTTCTAATGCTTGCATCACTTGAATCACGTTGAACTCTTGACGTGAGCAACTTGGGCAAGCGATAAAGTTAATCCCATTTGAGCGTAGACCCAAAGATTTTAAAATATCAAAGCCAATTTTGATTTCATCTTCGGGTTCAGCAGCCAGAGAAATTCGCATAGTATCGCCAATACCTTCCATCAGTAATCCACCAAGTGCGATCGCTGATTTCACTGTACCTGTACGATAAATCCCTGCTTCAGTAACACCTAAATGCAATGGATTATCAATCTGTTGTGACAACAAACGATAAGCATCCATGGTTAAAAACACATTGGATGCTTTGACACTAATTTTAAACTCATGAAAGTTTAAACGATCAAGGATATCAATATGACGCATCGCAGATTCAAGCAAAGCTTGACCTGTGGGTTCGCCATACTTCACTTGTAGATCTTTTTCTAGTGAACCAGCATTGACCCCAATACGAATTGAAATATCATGATGTTTGGCAGCAGCGACGACTTCACGCACTTTTTGATCAGAGCCAATATTACCAGGATTAATCCTTAAGCAATCTGCACCATAATCCGCCACAGCCAATGCAATACGATGATCAAAGTGAATATCTGCCACTAAGGGCACAGAAACACGTTTACGAATCGCACCAAATGCCTCTGCTGCTTCCATAGAGGGCACAGAAACACGCATAATGTCTGCACCTGCTTCTGCACAACGCTCGATTTGCGCGACAGTCGCATCCACATCACAGGTTTCAGTATTGGTCATACTCTGAACACTAATCGGGGCATCACCACCGACATACACTGATCCCACACGAATTTTACGTGTTGGGCGGCGCTTAATTGGGTTCACGATCATCGTATAGCTCTACCTTTTTAACATTAGCGAGACAAACGGAATTCAGCTTTACCATTTACAGTATAAGGACGCAAGGAAATCTGTTCTTGATTTAAGCTGAGTGATACGGCAGTCGCATCATCCAAACGGATTTGGAATGGTGATTCGCCAGTCAACGTAAGCGTCGATGCTTGGCGACCAGTTGCCAAAACTTTAGCGGTTGAATCCACAATATGCACGGATGTTGGTCGGCTAAAATTCAATACAAGCTGATCACCTGATGTTGCAACTGTATTTGCCATTGGAAGAATTTCAATATTTGAATTGGTGATCTTTGGCACATCAATATCATCTTTGCTGCTTGATGACCAATTTTGCACAGCCGTAATTGCTAACCAACCCAATAAAGCGACAATCGCCAGAATCACAATACGCTTTAACCATTGACGATTACGGATACTGTTCGAACCTGAAAGTTTCCCCATGATTTTGATGGGTGAGTTATTTAAAGCATGGCTTGCTTTTAACCCAGTATCATTGACATAGATTTCGTCAAAACGGTGAATTATAGCGCTCGCATCTGCATTTAAGTACTTTGCATAAGCGCGATAATAACCTTTGATAAAAGTTGCTTCAGGCAACGAGGTATAATCGTCTTTTTCTAATGCCGTCAAGGTTTTGACAGGCATATTCATTTCACGCGCAATCTCTTGCAGTTCTTTCTTTTGTGCAATACGAATTTGACGCAAATACTCACCAGGTCGTTGAATATTTCCCAAAGTTGACGAAGGAGAGTTTGAGCCAGTTGGCTGATGTGAATTTGGATTTATTTCCATACGGCCTCAGTACTGTACTGTAATTGCAAATAACGTTGATATTCTAGACTTTCTGGAAACAAAGCACGCAATTGATTGACTAACACTTGCATTCCCAATTGATCCGCATTCGCTCGAGCTATGCGTATACCCAGCCAAAGCGCACGTGCACCTTGGTTTTTTTGTCCCACATTACGAACATATTGTTCATATAGTTGTGACGCGTCTCTATTGTTTTGTTGCAAATAGAAAATTTCCGACAACTCTAACATTGAAATGGTTGCATTTCGATTTGCTTGTAGTGCTTGTTTGAATGATTTTTCAGCATTCGCAACATCACCCATGATTACATAGATCCGCCCTAAGTTTTCTAGCGCCTGAAAGCGTTGATCATAACCTAAGGTTGCACCAGCACGAGCGAACTGCTCAATCGCTTCATTATAACGCTGCATTTGATACAAATATGTACCGTAATTATTACGAGCTTGTGCATTGTTCGGTTCAGCAGAAATTGCGCGCTTAAAATATGCGTCCGCTTTTTCCATATTCAGTTTACTGCCCTCTTGTTGCAGTAAAATGCCCATCATCATATTGGCATTTGCATCACGGGAATTGATTTTTAAGGCTTGGTCAAGTGAACGTTTAGCAGCATCGAGATCACCGTTACGAATATATTCTGCTGCTAACTGGCTGCGAACCTGCACGGCCTTTTCAGGATTTTTGGTCGATGATGTGGTTTGGCAAGCTGTTAAACCGCATACAGAAAGTACAACTGTTGTCGCTATAATCGTTTTTAGTCGAGTTGTATTCAACGCTTTATCCCCAAGTATTATCCTTGTGTGCGCAAAATTTCTTGTCGTTGCGCCACTTTCTTTTTCCACTGTTCGGCGCGACGAGTACGGTCAGCAACTTGTCCCACCAATTGTCCACAGGCTGCATCAATATCATCACCACGTGTCTGACGAATCGTACACACAAATCCTGCATCAGACAAAGTTTTTTGGAAAGCAATGATGCGATTACGACTAGAACGTCCATAAGGCGCATGCGGAAATGGATTAAATG
Organism: Acinetobacter sp. 2JN-4; assembly: GCF_003687745.1. Lineage (NCBI taxonomy): Bacteria > Pseudomonadati > Pseudomonadota > Gammaproteobacteria > Moraxellales > Moraxellaceae > Acinetobacter > Acinetobacter sp. 2JN-4. The sequence continues at coordinate 43,456 of NZ_RDNY01000012.1, forward strand.
GAATTAAGTTAATTTTACTCGGTAAATTCTTTAGCAACTTCACCAGTTGTTGTGCATGCTCTGGATGATCATTAACCCCTTCGAGCATGACATACTCGATGGTCACGTGTTTACGCGCACTTTCATTGCCATCTTTGGCCAAATATCGCTGACATGCAGCAATCAATTGTTCTAATGGATATTTTTTATTAATTGGAACCAATTCATTACGTAACTCATCATTCGGCGCATGTAATGAGATCGCCAATGCCACATCAATATCTTGTATTAACTGATCAATTTTAGGAACAACACCTGAAGTTGATAAAGTCACACGACGTTTAGACATGCCATAAGCAAAATCATCCAACATCAAGCGCATTGAGCTGAGGACTGCATCATAATTTAATAATGGCTCACCCATGCCCATCATCACGACATTGGTTACCGTGCGCTCGCGCTCTGCTACAGGCACTTCTTCCATATAGGAATAATTGGCCATCCAAAGCTGACCAATGATTTCCGCAGGGGTTAAATCACGTTGAAAACCTTGTTTACCAGTCGAACAAAATGAGCAATCTAATGCACAGCCCACTTGTGAAGAAATACATAAGGTCTTACGAGAACCTGTTTTATCTTCCGCAGGAATCAATACCGTTTCAACTAAAGAACCGTCACCTTCGCCCACACGAAACACCCACTTACGTGTCCCATCTTTTGAATAGTTACGATGAACCACTTCTGGGGCTTTAATTTCACAAATTTTTTCGAGTTTTTCACGCAATTTACCTGAGATATTGGTCATCTCAGCAAAATCAGTGACAAAATATTGATGAATCCACTTCATGATTTGACCGGCACGAAACTTTTTTTCGCCCATGTCTTCGAAGAATTTTTCGAGTTCAACTCGCGACATGCCAAGTAAATTTACTTTATTGTCGGCAGCTTGAACGACAGGCGTAGTAAATGACTGTTGTTTTTCATCTGAATTTTCTGATGAAACGACGACTGCAGAACTCATGTGAATTTACCTAAACAATATCAGCGCTAGAAAACACTGTGCATTATTTGCACAACACAATCTATAAAAAATAAAAAACCAGATAAGTAGTATACCACTTATCTGGCTTGAATACTTTGGATTAACGAGTGCGTGGGCAGATCTCGTTATCAGCAAAGAAGTAAGCGATTTCACGCTCAGCAGAAGCAACTGAGTCAGAACCGTGTGCAGCATTTTCATCGATGCTTACAGCGAAATCAGCGCGGATTGTACCAGGCGCTGCTTCTTTAGGATTTGTTGCACCTAAAATTTCACGGTGAGCAAGAACAGCATTTTCACCTTCAAGAACAGAAACAACCACTGGACCAGAAGTCATGAAAGCAACTAAGTCACCAAAGAAACCACGTTCTTTGTGCTCAGCATAGAAACCTTCAGCATCAGTTTGAGAAAGCTGTTTCATTTTAGTTGCAACAATTTTCAAACCTGATTTTTCGAAACGAGCAAAGATGTCGCCGATGTGGTTTTTAGCAACTGCATCTGGTTTTACGATAGATAACGTACGTTCAATCGCCATGATTGGCTCCTATTATGGTCTAAACATTAAAAAATTTGCCGCATTATACCGATGTCATCATGAATAATCAGCTTGAATCTGTAAAAGTTCAACGATTTCGGATGAATTTCTAACGAACCTCATCCAGCCATGCCATCTGAATCGCCTCAAGCAAACCTTCTGTTGATTTCGTTGGGTCATCACTAAAGTCAGGTAAAGCACATACCCACGCATGAAGATCGGTAAAACGGATCCATTGCGGATCCACTTCTGGATGTGCTTCAACCAATTCAATCGCGATATCCATGGTATCTGTCCAACGTAAGCCCATATAAAAACCTAAGTAAATAAATATAATTAGCGCTACTTTAACAAATCATCGGATTTAAGCGGTAGTATTCTGTTGCTAAATTCGTTCGCAAGCGCTTATAAAAGGATATTAAAGCTTGGCGCGAGTAAAATGATAGCACTGGCAACCGACGCACCAATCATCGCCCCCACAATCACATCACTTGGATAATGCAGCCCTAGAACCATCCGAGACAATGCAACAAGCAGCGTAAATGGCAGCATCAGTATCAGTAAAATCGGCTGAATATATCCCAATGTAATCGTCAACATGACCGCATGTAAGGTATGCCCCGATGGAAAGCTAAAATGATCCAATGGTCGCTCACCCAAGACAATGACCTGATGGACTTGATAAGGTCTCGGACGCGTCGTTTTATGTTTTAAAAATTTATAAATTGAGGTACCAAGCAAACCCGCTGCAATCAAATACAGAATTTGCAGACCGTAAGCCAAGCCTTGCATCGCCCAGACAGACAACAACATGACATACCAAAATGGACCATCACCCAAACGACTAATCGTTTTAAAAAATAAGGCAATGCGTTGTGACTGAGAGAGATGGTTAAGGTATAAACACCCTTTTAAATCAAGATCTAACATTTTTATTTTTGCATTTTGAAAGTTCATAATCTTCTCCTATTTGAGAATACGTTAGGTAGAGCGCATATGTGACTCCTTCGCTACCTGATAAAGTGCTTGTTCTAATTGTTGTACAGGAAATTGCCAACTCGATTGTTGTACGCTTTCACTGGCGAGTAAGCCCATTTGTCGCAACTGCGGAAGCGCAGGTAAATGGCAAATGGATTGAATTAAATCGGCTGTGTTCCCTAATGGACTCAACCATCCCGTAATATCCTGTTTGACATGCTGATGTGCGCAAACGTAATCATAAGCCACGACAGCTAAGCCACTAGCAATCGCTTCGAGAACGACATTGCCAAAGGTATCGGCTTGGCTTGCAAAGGCAAAAACATCCGCACTTGCATATGCAGCCGATAATTCACGACCACTGAGGCTGCCCATAAAAATAACATCTTGTGAGGTGGTTAATTTGCTTAAGCGCACGCGATCAGGTCCATCACCGACGATCACAAACTTAAAATTTGTGCCTTGCTGTGCCTGTAGCGCATGGAAACTTTTAATCAACACATCCACTTCTTTTTCTGGCGATAAGCGTCCCACATACAACATCACCCGCGTATCAGCATCGGCACCCCATTGTTGGCGTAATTGTGCTGAACGATGTTTTGGTGAGAATTTTGTAGTATCCACACCGCGCCCAACCACCACCAAGGGACAGGTCACACCGAAGCCACGTAAGGCTTGCTCGGTATATTGACTTGGCACACAAGTCACATCGGTACTGTTATGGAACCACGTTAAATAGCGTTGAATCGGCTTTACTAAAAAAGCCAAGTCAAAGAAGCGACTAAAGTCATGAAATGCAGAATGAAAACCACTTGATACCGCGATTTGTTTAGATTTAGCAGCTTGTAAAGCGGTCAATCCTAAAGGTCCTTCAGTCACGATATGCACCACATCTGGTGCAAATTTTTCAAAGGCTTTTGAAACCTTTAAATATTGTGGCCAACCAAATTGAACGCTTGGGTACTTTGGGATGGGTTGTGCAAGAACAAAGCATTCCTGATCAGGATGAAACTCTGTACACACGCCTTTCTGTGTCGGGCGGACCAATAAAATCTTATGACCTAGACGTTGCAAACCTTGGCACAACTGCATCATCGACAAAGCCACGCCATTAATCTCTGGCGGCCATGTTTCAGTCACGATTGCAATTCTTAAACGAGGACGAACTAAATCTTGAAGTTCAGATAATTCATTTTGTTGATCTTTAAGTTGTTTCCTTTTAAAGTAAAATTTTATACTTTCAGGAAACTGATCTTGCTTTAATAGAGATGTCGCGTATGTACTTTGCATATCGCCATCCATTTGTGTCGTTATTTTCATGCTTTAAGCTTATAAAATCATTTTGACACTTTAATGATCAATAGATGACAGTTTTTTGACAGTATAAAAATAAAAAAGCCCTATCCCAAACTGAGACAGAGCATAAAAATATGAAAGAGTGTCGACATTAACCCAACGGATTATCGACCTTAAATAACTGCTGATCTTCCAAACGGTAAGCAATCAATTGCTGTCCCCAAACACAACCGCCATCAACACTCTGAATACTTGAGCTTATGGTTTTACCGTGTAAAGCCGCCCAGTGTCCAAAAAGAATGTGGTGTGTTTGTGCAGTCTGACTTTCAAAATCAAACCAAGGCTGAAACCCTTCTGGCATCGGCGCGTCTAAACCATCTTTAAAACTAAACTCAAGACGACCATCTACATCTGTCAAACGCATACGGGTTAAATAATTGGTAATACAGCGTAAACGCGCCATACCGGTTAAGTCCTCAGACCAAACATCGGGTTGTGTACCAAACATTTCTGCCAAAAAATGATCAAGCACACTTAAATCATCATGACCAACAACGTCTTGTACTTCACGCCCATAGCGTTCAGTTTGCTGAGCATCCCACAACAAAGGAACACCTGCATGCGTCAAAATCGTGTGCTGATTTGGCAATAAACACAAAGGTTGTTTACGCAGCCAGTCAATCAGTTCATCACCATCAATCGCATCAATGATATCTTGCGTACCATCTTTGTCTTTGATTTTTTTAAAACCGCGTGCGCAAGCAATTAAGGTCAAATCATGATTACCTAAAACAGTTGCAGCAGCACCCCGATCAGCGAGCTTTTTAACAAAGCGTAATGCGCCAACTGAGTTTTCACCACGCGCCACTAAATCACCAGCAAACCACAAAAAGTCTTGATCAGGATCAAAGCGAATTTCTTTCAACAATGCTTTAAGTGCCTCGAAACAACCTTGCACATCACCAATGACATAGTTATAACGCTTAGACATTAAGACACCATTTGATCTGATAGGGCGACGAACTGAGCCAAGCTTAACGTTTCTGGACGTGCCATCGGATCAACACCAGCTTTTTCAAAACCATCCTCAGCTAACATCCCTTTCAAACTGTTTCGCAAAGTTTTACGACGTTGCGTAAAAACATGCCCCACCAGACGTGCTAAAGCTTTTTCATTATTTGCCACAATCGGTTTGGTTTCATACGGCTCTAAACGGAATACGGCAGAAGTTACTTTTGGCGGTGGATTAAATGATCCCGGCGGAACTTCAAACAAGAATGTCGGTTTGCAAAAATACTGAATCATCACCGACAAACGACCATACTCTTTGGTATTTGGCACAGCGGTAATACGATCCACAACCTCTTTTTGCAACATAAAATGCATATCTTTGACTTTGCTACCAAACTCCAAGAGATGGAACAATAAAGGCGTTGAAATGTTATATGGCAAATTTCCCACGACACGAAGTGGACGACCTTCTTGAAACAATTGAGTGAAATCGTATTTCAATGCATCCGCTTCAATAATCGTCAAACGCTCAGGGTGTGGCACACGCCCAGGTAGACCTGCCGCCAAGTCGCGATCTAGCTCCACGACAGTCAGAGCATCACACTCACCGATGAGTGGCGAGGTCAATGCAGCCAAACCAGGACCAATTTCGACAATATTTTCGCCTGTACGCGGATTTACAGAACGTACAATTTTGGCAATTACACGTTGATCATGCAAAAAGTTCTGACCAAACCGCTTTCGAGCCTGATGCCCTTCATCTTTAGGGTTTAGGGCATTAATTTGATACATATATTTATACTCAATATTTCAAACTTGATTCTCCCCTCGTTGATAAAGAGGGTAAGAAGTGACTAAAACTTCGCAAGGGAGCTTCGAGCTAAATCAAGAGCTAAATCGACTGCTACATGCAAACTCGATGATTTTGCTTGCCCAGTGCCTGCAAGAGAAAGAGCTGTACCATGATCGACTGAGGTTCGAATAAATGGTAAGCCTAAAGTAATATTTACCGCTTCACCAAAGCCCTGTGATTTTAACACAGGTAAACCTTGATCGTGATACATTGCCAAAACAGCATCTGCATCTTTAAGATTTTCAGGGGTGAATAAAGTATCAGCGGGCAAACTCAAACTCATATCAATGCCTTGTACACGATAGCTTTCCAGCACAGGATCGATGACTTCAATCTCCTCTCGTCCCAAATAACCATCCTCACCGGCATGAGGATTTAATCCACATACTAAAATTCGCGGTGCTGCAATTTTAAATTTTGTTTTTAAATCATGAATCAGAATATCAATCACTTGATGCAAGCGTTCTTTGGTAATTGCATCTGGAACATCTCGTAAAGGTAAATGCGTGGTGGCTAAGGCAACGCGTAATGTTTTGGTCGCAAGCATCATAACGACGCGATCAACACCTGCAAACTCTTGGTAATATTCAGTATGACCACTAAAAGCAATACCAGCATCATTAATAATAGACTTCTGCACGGGTGCTGTCGCAACACCCACACTCGCGCCTGCCATTGCGTAATCTCCGGAACGGCGTAATTGCTCTAAAACATAGGCTGCATGTACTGTATTTAATTGCCCCAATTCAACTAGCTCAGTCAAAGGCACATGCTCAACAAAGAGCTGCCCTTTTTCACTCGATTGGCGTTGTCCTTGATATGAGATTAATTCAACAGAGATTTTTAACTGATCAGCGCGCTGCTGCAACATTTCTATATCCGCAAGGACCACAATTGGACGCTCATCTACTCGCTCAGCCAAAGCTAAACAAATATCAGGTCCAATGCCTGCAGGTTCACCCGAAGTGACATATAAAGGGAGCATACTTACCGCCAATCATTCTTGATTTCTACTTAGTGTAACCAAAATCTAAAATCAGCTATAGCATTTCCTTTTATAGTTCGGTCACGTTATTGGCTTGGCGCGTTTTTAGGCAAATTTTGCGGCACTAAATTCGAAGGTGAAAAATGAGGGCTTCGTGTCCAAGGGTTGATTTTTGAAGGTATTTTTTTCTCTATTTGCACAACTACAGTTAAATCTGACCTTTTCTCAGCCTGAATCACCGCACTACTTGGCTTCTCAATCAGCGGATTGGTGGTAATTTCTTTCTTTTCAACCGTCTGTACTTGTTGGACAGGTGGAGCTTCTTTTTTCTCTACTGGCGGCGGAACACCTATAACAGACGTTGAAGGAGAATAAGCTGTCGTCGGCATACCTTGCTTCACTATGGTCTGGGTTGTTGGTTGAGGCTGAGTTGATGATGCGACCACACCTGTAGAGGGTGATTGAAGGTGTGTCTGATCTACTGGGATCTCGATTGCTTTCATTTCAGCAGTAACTGCCATCGCAGGGTCAACGTAGCCATTGCCGCGACTTTCCAACACCTCTAGCTTACGGCTGGTTCCCTCTCTAGGCTGAAATTCTGAATAATTGGTGACACTGCCTTGATCTACCCATTTATAAAGCCGTCGCGCATTTGTCTGTGCTGAACAAACGCAGATTAATATTGTAACTACAATCATTTTTGTAGAAGACGACAACTTCATCAAATTCCCCAAAAGAAGAGGTTAATACTTCTATTTATTTCAATTAATTAATATAAAATCATAGGGCAAAGCCACGTTTGTCACAAGGCAAATAATAGAGCTTAAAATTAAAGTCCTGTTATTGACCAAATCAGTCACATTGCAGCAAATTCTAGTCTCTTGAGTGAATTATTGTTGTGCGTGTTTATAAATTCATGTAAAATTCCGTCTCCTTTTGTTTGGACAGATTCCACCGTCCAAACCAACTATAATAGGTAGTGGTTTAATGAAAACTCTCAGCGCTAAGCCTGCTGAAGTTCAACATGACTGGTATGTTGTTGATGCTTCTGGCAAAACTTTAGGTCGCCTTGCGACTGAAATCGCTCGTCGTTTACGCGGTAAGCATAAAACGTCTTATACTCCTCACGTTGACACTGGTGATTACATCGTTATTATCAATGCTGAGCAAATTCAAGTGACTGGTAAAAAAGCACTTGATAAAAAATATTATCGCCATACTGGTTTCCCTGGTGGTATCCGTGAGACTAACTTCGAGAAGTTAATTGCTCACAAACCTGAAGCAGTTTTAGAAAAAGCTGTTAAAGGTATGTTACCAAAAGGTCCTCTTGGTTATGCAATGATCAAAAAAATGAAAGTGTACGCTGGTACTGAGCATCCTCATACTGCTCAACAGCCACAAGTTTTGGACATCTAAGGGATACAGCACATGGCTACTAATTATGGTACAGGTCGCCGTAAGACCGCAACTGCACGTGTTTTCTTGTCAGCTGGTACAGGCAAACTCGTAATTAACAATCGTACTCTAGAGCAATATTTCGGTCGTGAAACTGCTCGTATGGTTGTGCGTCAGCCTTTAGAGCTTTTAGAAGTAACTGAAAAATTTGACCTTTATATTACCGTTAAAGGCGGTGGTATGGGTGGTCAAGCTGGCGCGATCCGTCACGGTATTACTCGTGCATTGATTGCTGCTGATGAAGATCTAAAACCTGCTCTTCGTCAAGCTGGTTTCGTTACTCGTGATGCTCGTGAAGTTGAACGTAAGAAACTTGGTTTACGTAAAGCACGTAAGCGTCCTCAGTTCTCTAAACGTTAATCGTTTTTCGAATTGGACAAAAAACCTCGGATTTCTCCGAGGTTTTTTTTATTTATAGTCATGATGGTATTTCATGGATGCTTTTTCTGCGGTTTTTTAGTATGCTGAACCGTTTATATCTCTAGCTTTGTAATATGTCGTCGGTTGAGAATACCCCAGTTCAGGGCATTACCCTTTATAGTCATGCAGATGATTTCCGTTCACACTGGATTCGCTTGTTATTAGCAGAAAAGCAAATCAAATATCATCTCATCATAACCGACCATGAAGATGAAGATTTAGCTGATCTAAATCCATACAATCAACTCCCGATGCTGATCGAACAGAATCTAAAGTTATTTTCACCAAATGTCATTGCTGAATATTTAGATGATCGTTATCGTCAAAACAAATTATATGCTGATGCTCCCATGACAAGAGCCGAGCAGCGCCAATATATCTGGCGTTTTGAACAAGACTGGTTCAAGCTCGCTGATCAGATGCTGAGACATAGCGATACACTCGATCCAAAGCAAAAGCAAAAAGCACAAAAAGAACTCAGAGATACCCTTATTTCCCTAACACCGCTGTTCCAACATTACCCCTTTTTTATGTCTGAAACCTTTTCCATCTTAGATTGTATGCTAGCGCCGATTTTTCTGAGATTAAAAAGTATGGGAATTGAACTGCCTGCACAGCACTGCCGACCTATTTTCTTGTATTGTCATCGTATCTTTAGCCGTCCATCGTTCACTAAATCAATGACAGCCCAAGAAAAAAACAGCTACAATGAATTGATTTCTACGATTTAATAAGTTTTTCAATTATGTCTGAGCAAATAACTTTTACACCGACACGCCCATATCTTGCTCGTGCCATTTATGAATGGATTTGCGATAATCAACTGACGCCTTATTTACTGGTCGATGCAACACAACCACATACCGATATTCCTCTGCAATTTGTCAAAGATGGTCAAATTGTTTTGAATCTTGCACCACATGCGGTGCACCAGCTAAACATCAGCAATGAAATGATTTGTTTTTCTGCTCGATTTGGCGGCGTAGCAAAAGAAATCTATGTGCCCATTCAAGCCGTATTGGGTATCTATGCAAAAGAAAATGGACAAGGTTTATTTTTCGACCCTTCTGAATATACTGATATTGAAGTCACCACAACAGCTCAAATAGATGAACCAAAGCAAAAAACTGAACCAAGTAAAAAGAAACCTTCTCTTAGAATTCTAGATTAAACGAGGATATCCCTGATGGCATTTGACTTAGTTCAATATTTTTCTGAACAAATTAAAATTCAAAAACCACAACTTTTTAATCAATATTCTCAAAAAGAAAAGCAACTTCATATTGACGAGATCAATGCGCTTGCGCTTGGTCGATTGATTAGCCTTTGGAAACAAAATCATCAAAAGCTGTATCAGGAGGTTCAAAACTCTGATCCACTTTATATCCAAGAAATCACACGACACCTGACCACCTCAGCACACAACCAATCAACGCTCAGTGCCTCAGAATTAGAAACCAGTCTGACTGAGGTGTTATCGTTACAATTCGCCGAATTAAAACAATTAGACCAAACAGGAAGTTTTGGTTTAGCAGGTTTAACGGAGTTACTGTTGGGTCAAATTGAGCACTTATCTGGACAAGCCGAAGACTGGGTGTGGTCAACCAATCAGTTAACTGAGCTATTAGGCTCTAAGCCCGTTGAACAAGAAGAAATCTCTCTTGAAGCAACCATGCAAGAATTTAATCAATTGGTTCATCAAGCACAACCAAATGCGCATGATGATACCGTTTTGGAAGCTACCCCTCCGCTCACACCGACGTGGTCCTATATCGCTGCTCCGTTGGTGGCGTTGATTATTCTGATGATTTTATATTGTGCTTACAGCCAATTAGTTTATGTTTAAACACCCGATCTCAGATAGAGAAAGCGGAATAACTTTCTCTATCCCGTCCCAAACTTGCACACACTTTAGTTTATTTAATTATTAATTTAAGAATTCTAATTAAAACACTTTTACATTTATTTACAATACAAAACCCCCAAAAAACCACATCATTATTGTGAATAAAATCACATTTACCACAAAATATAATCCTTAATTAATATTATAATCCGTTTACTTGACAAAAATTGTCAATTCCTAACATTTCCATTATTTAAATTATGCTAAAGCATGATTGATTTAATAAAATACTCTCCTATAATGAAATTAAGTACTTTTGAAAACCAATTAAAACAAAAGTAACTTATATAAACTTATAAACAAGAATGTATCAGTAGAGATAATATCATGGCTAAAATTTCATTAGAAAGCTTATCAAACATTGATGGTTTCGTTGCAGCAGCATTAGTAGACACAGAAAGTGGCTTAGCGCTCGCAACTCAAGGTGGGGGCACAATTGATTTAGAGCTTGCAGCTGCAGGTAATACCGAAGTTGTACGAGCAAAGCGCCGTGTCGCTAACTCATTGAAACTAAACGATGATATTGAAGACATTTTAATTACACTAGGCAAGGCTTACCACCTCATCCGCCCATTGGAAAGCAATGGAAATCTATTCCTTTATGTTGTACTAGACCGCAGTAAATCCAACCTTGCAATGGCTCGTCATGAACTCAAAACGTTTGAGAAAGAGTTAGACTTTGCTTAATTAGCAATAGCAAAACATTTAATATATTAGACTTCCTATATCTATTTTTATTTTAGTTAAAATTAAAAATAATATAAGAGGTCTAATATTAGTCTCTCTTAAAAGACTAATTTTGCTCAGTCCAATATTTTACCAATATTAAAGTGATACTATGAATGGGCATTGCATTAATATCGCAATTTCAGGTATAAGTTTAAAAGTTTCAGATGAGTTAAAATTAGAACTTAGAAAAACAATACCTCATGAATTTGGCATTAATTGGATTAATATTGCCGATCCAAATATAGACTTATTATTAATAAATGAAAACTTTTTCGATACCGAAGGTATCCAACGCATCTTAGAACAAAAACAACTCCCTTGTTTAAAGATTTCAAAGGGACAAGGTTCTTGCCACATAGAAGAGCACAACACACTTTTTCTACCCTTCCAACACACTGATGCACTCAAGAACTGGATTCATCTTCGCCTTTTAAGTTATTTATCTGATCAACGAATGCAACAACCAAAGGTGGAACTGGTCTCGACACACAATGCCATCAATCAAAAGTTTTTAACAGAGATGTTAAATCCAGAAAATGCTCGACTGCATCTTTTTGATGATCATGGCACTTTAGCGATTATTGATACTCGCAGCCAAATTGCTTGGCTAGAACCGACACGTACCCATACACAAACCAACCATAGTTTTAATTATGAATTTGCCACAACGTCCGATTTCACCAAAGTGTCGCGTAAAGTTGAATACAACTTACAAGACTGGTTATGGAATCTTTTTTGGCATTCTGTCGAATTTCAGCGCCTCGCCCCTAGCGAGAATGAGTATTACAAACTCGATTTTTGGCCACAACCTGCTCAGCACAATGATCGTAAAACCATCCTACAACTTTCAGCATGTTTTATCCAAGGCGCTCAACTTGGTCAAGTTGCCACACAATTAAAACTACCGATTCAAACAGTTCAACAATTTATTTCTGCTTGCATCGTTTCGAGCAACGGCGGCATCGTCTCGGCTTCAGAAAGTCATTATTTACAAACAGAGACTGCTGAACAAACGACAGAACAACACGGTTTTTTAAATAAATTTTTCGGCAAAATTAGACGCCGTTTTGGTCTTTAAGGAATGACATGATACTTCAACAATATAAAATTGTTTTCGCAGGAAGTATGGGTTCAGGGAAAACTGAAGCGATCAAATCTCTCTCGGAAATTCCAGTACTTGCCACGGAAGCATTCAATACGGATACACAAGCGCATAATAAAGTAGAAACGACCGTGGGGATTGATTACGGCGAGATCACACTGGATGATGGTGTAAAAATCGGTCTTTATGGCACGCCAGGGCAAACACGTTTTGACTTTATTTGGCCTGTCATTTGCCAAGGTGCACTGGGTGTAGTTCTACTGGTCGATCACAATAGTAAAGTTCCACTGGAAGAACTTGAAGGTTATTTAGATAGATTTAAAGACTATACGCAAAACATCTCCATTGGTGTTACACATGTAGATGAAAACAAAGGGCAATCCACGTCAATCTATCGAGATTGGTTAATCCAAAACAACTATCAATACCCACTATTTTTTATAGACGCCCGCAAACAAGAACATATCCTGCTCATGATTGAATCACTGATTGCCACACTAGAAGTCAATTTAAAAGCGACCAATTAATCACTTTATAAAAGAGAAGAATTATGCTCAGTATTCCCAGCCAACAACGTACCGCGCCAAAAGAACTTATTCAGTTTGCGAAAGCGCAAGCCAACGATATTTTGATCAATATTCGAGGCATTGACTACATTATGCTTTGCTCTACTGATGGTTTTGAGCTTGCTTCGATTTATAAAAAAAACCCATATAACAGTAGTAAACTGGCAGCGGTAAGCAGCTCAATACTGGCGATGGTCAGTGCTTTTCTCAATGAGATCCAACTCACAGGATGTCAAAGTATTACCTTAGATGCAGAAAATGGCAAAGCGATTCTGACGGCGATTCCCTCTCCCCATCACCCAATGGTCATGGTGACTTTAAGCAATAAAGATGTTCTTCTAGGGCAATTGCTATATAGCCTCAAACAAGCCAGTGCAGCCATCAGCGCAGCAGATCAAGCTTAACCCTCTCATTTACTTTACTCAATCTGTCAGGGGACAAACACCCTGACAGATTTTTTATTTGTATAAAAAATCTGTCAATAGATAATAAATTTTCATATTCGAACCTATACCTCCCATCAAATTTATCGCAGCAATAAAAAAACATTAGCGAATGACTATTTCAAAATCATCTACATAGATTGCTTTTTCCTGAATCAGACGAACGGTTTAAAAATTACATGATTTAGCAACAAATTTTTATTATGATAATTTGCGAACAAATAACAACACTAATTTTCAAAAATGAAAATCAACAAGATTGCTTGATTGAAGATATTCATCAACGCAATGCACTATCAACAAGGAGAAACATTAAATGGGGCTGAAAAATATTAAATTCAGTGTAGCAACAACACTACTGATAGGTACTTTTGCCATGCAAGATACACTGGCAGATTCTTATGTGTTCATTACCAATACCACACCTGAAACTGTATCAATACAAGTCAACCATACTGGTAGTCAAACATTAGAACAAGGAAACCAGTGGGCACAAGAAGCAACTCAAATTGCGCCTTATGAAACCAAGCGTGTGCTACGAATGAATCGTTATTCAGGATTAAAATCTGGACAGACTTATAATTTTGATACGATTGTTTCGAGTGGAAGCTCACAAGTAACATTCAAACAATCGATGACAGGTACTTGGTCTGGCAGCACCATCAAGCACGGCATCCAAACGGCATCTACTACATCACCTTGGTATACTGATCGCAATGTTCATCGCATCAATACCACTTATGCAGGCTTATCGGCACAGGCTGCGGTTAAAGCCGTATATACTGGCGGTTATGATGATTTTCATTACACCATCCATCAAAATACTGTCCAAGAAGCGATCTCCAGCAGTGCAGATGAATTAAAAGTACTGTCCTATAACATTTACGCTCTGCCCATGGTTGCAAGTCAAATTAGTGAGCGTTTAGCAGAACTTCCAAATCATTTAAATGGTTATGATGTGATTTTAATGCAAGAAGCATTTGCATCTTCTCGTACAGGGATGTTGAATCAACTGGCACAACAATATCCATATCAAACACATATCCCAGTCGGTTCAGGTTATAACTTATTTGATAGTGGTCTCGTGATCGTCAGTCGTTATCCTATTGTGAAAACAGCACAACAGATTTATCCAGATTGTACAGGGACAGATTGTTTTGCGGATAAAGGCGTGTTGTATGCCGAAATTATCAAAAATGGTAAAGCCTATCATGTGACCTCAACGCATACCGCATCGTTTGATACCACCGAAGCGCGCGCCCTACGTCAAGTTCAATTCCAGCAAATTCGTCAGTTAATCAACCAACAAAATATCCCAAGTTTTGATGCTGTATTGATGGGCGGAGACTTTAATGTCAACAAGCTGTTATGGCCGCAAGATTATCAAGACATGCTTACCAACCTAAATGCGACATCACCCGTCAGCACAGGTTATACCGAATCTACATTTGATCCTCGTATTAACAAACTGGCTGGTGCAGCAGGTTCAGGTGGCACAACAGTTGAATATTTGGATTATGTGGTTTCTTCAAATACACATCGCCAACCGATTCAATCGCGTAATGATGTTCGTATTTTACGTTCTACCGCAGACCCACTGTTTATGACATGGGATCTTTCTGACCATTTCCCTGTGATGGGACATTTTAACTACAATCCATAAACGGAATACTGTGGATGAATAAAAGACTATTACTGACAATCGTTATTGTTTTACTGGTCTTGGTCGGAATTGTAGTCTGGAAGAGCAGCGCCTCTTCCGCTGCAATCCAACAAAGCCAAACCATGCCAATCTCTGATGATTCAACAATGCATTCGACAGATGAGACTATGCAGAATAAAACCACAGATGAGCTTTTTCAAGAATCCTTATTGAGACAATTACAAGTGCTTCAGAAGCAACCTGGAAATATCACTCAATTTTTGAATGACTTTAAAGCGAATTGTCATGTACAAGACTGTAATGCGGCTTTAGCAAAAGCATTGGCAGATTATCCTGACCAAGAATTTGCGCATTTGGTTGAAAATTTATTAAAACGTATGCCGCAATATGAACAGCACATGCAAAGTACAGTGCTTTCAACATCTTTATCTCCGCAAGAACGTTTCAATGCGTTATGGAAATTAAGAGAACAAACGCTTGGAAAAGCTGAAGCGATGCTCGGTTTTGGGCAAGAGCGTAATTATGCGGATTACAAATTTGCTTATGCAGAGATTAAGCAAAATAAAGATCTGAATGCAGAACAACGTTTAAAAGCTTTCGGGGAATTGCAACATCGATATCCAGATGCAACTCAACAACAAAGCAAAATTGGACTGTACGAACAATCCATTGAATTACTCAATCAAAACCACAACAATTCTGCCGAGACTGAACGTTTAAAACAGATCTTGCAGCAACGTTATCTCACGGAACAGGAACGACAAGACATTCAACGTCGAGATCAACGTGAAATACAACAACAGCAACAAGTGAATCAATACCAGCAAGCATTACAACAATTACAACAAGACATGCAACCGTTGAAAAATCAGCTCTCCGAGGCCGAGTGGCAGCAACAGTATCAACAGCGCCTAGAAACATTAAGATCAACCATGTTCCCATAAAATAAGTACCATCCCATTGATCGGGATGGTCACTATTTCATCGCTGGGATTTTTTACTTATACTGATTCATAGACAGACATTCACCTTGCACAATCACGCTTAATTTTTTATGGAAATCAAAGGAATGACTTATCCAAATTATCAACAAGATCTCAATATTGCACTTGAATCGGAAATATTGGGTGAATTGATTTTTCTCAATGCAGCCAAGTACTCGCGTTCAGTTGACCAACAACACAAATGGCAGATATTGGCGCAACTGGAAACCCAAACACTGCAAAAACTCCAACTGTTTTTAAAAGAACAAGGGAGAACTGCCTCGATTCGACCTCATATCAAACTACAGGCCAAAGCATCGGGTATTGTAATGGCAAAGCTCCCTTGGAAGCTCGCGATGCGCTTACTCAAACAAGGGACAAAACCATTTATGGCGACCTTTGAACGCATGAATCAACATGCAGATGCCGATACCCAAGATTTTCTAAAATATTTACTGGCGCATGAACAAGCTTTAGCAGAATTTGCGACACAGGAATTAAAAGGAAATACTACAGGCTCATTAGCACCTGTATTCGCCTTATTAAAAAGCTAGGTCGATTGACCTAGCTTTTTATTCAATATGGATTAGGCAATCGAAACATTTAACAGTAATTGCCGTTTTTTCACTTGTTGTCCGACTTGGCCAATTAACTCATCAACAACCCCATCAACATCAGACTTGATTTGTTGCTGAATCTTCATTGCTTCCAACACCAATAAGGTCTGCCCTTTGCTCACCGTATCACCGACATTGACCAAAAGATTAACGATTGCACCATCCATAGGTGCACGGATTTTGCCATCACCAATAACCTCTGCGGCTTCAGGCGCTGCATAGGTGCTATTTTCAATCACAATGTTGCCATTGCCTGCATCTAAATACAGTTGATTCTGATCCAAAACATAATTCAGCTTACGGCGTATACCATTGGCTTGATAGACAATTGTCCCGTCAACAATATCGATCAAATCAACCGTAGCATGTTGGTCGCATAGTTGAACCGTGACTTGATGATGATTTGACTGAACATGCAACAATAGTTGCTGGTCAGCATATTTCAATCTTAATGGGAACGGAACTGAAACGCCGGTTTGCCACGCTTGATTGGACTGATTTTGTTGAGTAAATAATGCGGCAGCAACAGCCAAAGTTTCAAGCTCTAACACTTGTTGATGCAGACTCACATCATCCTGAAAATGCTGCTGGATAAATGCAGTATTGGTATCCCCAGCGACAATAATCGGATGACGTAACAAATTAGACAGGAATTGTTTATTACTATTCACTCCCAAAAGCACGCAATCATCGACCGCTCTTGCCAGTAGGCGAATTGCATCCTGACGTGTTTTGCCATAGGCAATCACTTTAGCCACCATCGGGTCATAGAATGGGCTAATTTCACCTTGCTCCAACATGCCATGATCAATACGGACATTCGGCAACTCCGCAGGTTGCCAACGTAACACTTTGCCTGTTTGCGGTAAAAAATCCTGACGCGGATCTTCAGCATACAAACGTACTTCGATCGCATGACCATTTAAGGTCAGTTCATGTTGCTGTAATGGTAAAGTTTCACCATTGGCGACTCGTAATTGCCATTCAACCAAATCAAGCCCTGTAATCATTTCTGTCACGGGGTGTTCAACTTGCAAACGCGTGTTCATTTCCAAGAAATAAAACTCGCCTGATTGATCAAGGAGAAATTCTACCGTACCCGCACCGATGTAATCGCAAGCTTTGGCCGCAGCAACCGCAGCCTCACCCATTTTTTGGCGTAATTCAGGGGTCATGACTGGACACGGTGCTTCTTCAACCACCTTTTGATGACGGCGTTGAATCGAACAATCACGTTCGAACAAATACACATAATGACCATGCTTATCCCCAAACACTTGTATCTCAACATGGCGAGGTGCGATGACCGCTTTTTCAATAATCAGCTCACCTGAACCAAAAGCATTTTCAGCTTCAGAACGTGCAGTTTTCAAAGCTTCCAATACGTCAACAGCTTGGTGTACCAAACGCATACCGCGCCCACCACCACCAGCCGATGCTTTCACCATTAAAGGGAAACCGATTTTTTCTGCCTGTTCAGCAAGGTATTCAATATCCTGTTGGTCACCTTCATAACCCGGTACACACGGCACACCTGCCTCAATCATGGCAATTTTGGATAATCGCTTGCTACCCATCAAATGAATTGCTGCGGCATTCGGACCAATAAAGGTAATACCATGATCACTGCAGGCTTGTGCAAAGTCAGTATTTTCTGACAAAAAACCATATCCTGGATGGACCGCATCAGCACCTGTCTTTTGGCACGCTTCAATAATATTGGCAATCGACAGATAAGATTCTGAAACTTTAGATGCACCGATATACACAGCTTCGTCTGCAACCTGAACATGTCGGGCATTGGCGTCAGCATCGGAATATACAGCAACGGTTTGATAGCCCATTGCTTTAGCCGTTTCCATCACCCGCACTGCAATTTCGCCACGGTTGGCCACTAATACTTTTGAAAATTTCATTTTATGTTCCTCAAAGCATAGCTTTTCGCTTGCACAGTGGCAAAGCGATGCTTTGCTATTTCACTGTTCACGTCCAATTTGGCAAACGTTTTTGAATAAATGCCATCGTGCCCTCTTGGCCTTCTGCACCACTGACCGCTTGTGCAAACTGCTGTGCAGCATCATCCAAAAGTACAGTTAAAGGTTCATTTAAAGTGCGATGTAATAAGGCTTTAGTAGCACGAGAGGCCAATGGTGCAGCACGCTTAATCAGTTGGATCGTTTCAGCAAGCTGTTGTTCTAGCTCGGCATCATCTTGAGCGACCTGATGCACCACCCCGTACGTTAATGCGGCCTCACCGTTAAAACGTAAACCCAATAATGCCAAACGACGTGCTTGAGTCAAACCAATACGTTTCACCACAAAAGGTGCAATTTGCGCAGGCAATATGCCTAGCCCTGTTTCGGGCAAACCAAATTGGGCATCATTACGGCTAATCGCAATATCAGAGACACAAGCCAAACCAAAACCACCGCCCAATATTGCACCCTCAAGCACGACCACCACAGTTTGCGGTGCTTGATCCACATATTCAATCATGGCACCAAAGCGGCGATTAAAATCAACATAAGGCTGTAAGCTACCTGCATTGGCAGCTTCTGCACGAAGTGCCGCCATATCCTTAATGTCACCTCCTGCACAGAAGTGACCACCTTTACCGCGCAGAATCACGGCGCGAATCGAAGCATCATCAGAGATATGCGCAAAGACCTGTTGAATAGCATTGACCATATTTAAACTCATGGCATTACGACTCTCAGGACGATTCAGCCAAAGCGTTAAAATACTGCCTTCTTGTTCAAGTTGAATGCTGTCATCGACATCTAAACGCGCAAGAGAAGCTGAAAGTGTCATCATTCTTCTCCTAGTTCTTCTGTTTCTTCGGCAAGATATCCATGAGTTTACAAATGATCCCCAGCATAATCTCATCCGCACCACCACCAATCGAGCCTAAACGCCCATCACGGAACAATTGCGATGCTGGGTTATCCCACATGAAACCATTCCCCCCCCAATATTGCAGGCAGCTATCTGCTACTTCACGGCTTAAACGCCCTGCTTTGAGTTTTGCCATTGATGCCAACATGGTGACATTTTCCCCTACAATATGTTGTTCACAGGCTTGATTCGTCAGTGCTCGCAATGCTTCAACTTCAGTCATCAGCTCTGCAAAACGAAAATGCACATATTGATTATTAATCAATGGCTGACCAAACGTCGTCCGCTCTTTCGCATAATCAATGGTTTGCTGAATCACTTTTTCCATACCACCGACCGCATTGGCACAGGCCCACATACGCTCTTCTTGAAACTGCATCATTTGCATCATAAAGCCCATGCCTTCCGCACCAACGAGATTACGCTGCGGTACGCGCACATTGTCAAAATAAACTTGGGCGGTTGTGGTCGAACGCATTCCTAACTTATTGAGTGGCTCTGAAAAACTGATCCCTGCGGTCTTGGCAGGTACAATGATCATCGATTTATTGACATGTGGTTTGTCATCAGATGTGTTGGCAAGTAGACAAAAGAAATCCGCTTGGAGCGAGTTAGTAATCCACATTTTGCTGCCATTGATCACATAGTCATCACCATCTTTTTTGGCTGTGGTTTTAATCGCAGCGACATCAGAACCTGCATGTACTTCTGAAACAGCAATCGCGGCGACATATTCACCAAGAATGGCTGGATTGAGAAATTCATCTCGAAGTTCCTTACTACCAAAGCGAGCTAGCGCAGGCGTTGCCATATCGGTTTGCACACCAATCGCAAGCGGCACACCGCCACATGCAGCACGGCCTAACTCTTCCGCCACTACAAGGTTATAAGAATAATCTAAGCCCAAACCACCATTTTCTTCAGGTTTACAGATGCCTAATAAACCCAAATTCCCCATTTTTTTAAATACATCATGAATTGGAAAACGTCCTGCTTCCTCCCACTCTGGAATAAATGGATTCAATTCATTTTCTACAAACTGGCGTGTAGTGCGACGTAAGGCATCATGCTCTGCGGTAAATTTCATTGTTTTTTTCCTTAAATTTAATATTCATAAATCCCTCCTGACTTGCGGAACGTTGTCCTCAGGGGAGATTTCTTAAAATCTCGATACACCAAATCGAGTTGGATTCAACTCACGTTGCTGTGCTTCATATATGGTTTGCAATAAAAAGATCAGGACCTTACGCGTATCTCTTGGATCGATAATGCCATCATCATGCAGCATTGCAGTGTTGAATAAGGCAGTCGACTGCTGCTCAAGTTTCATGGCAGTACTTTGCTCGAGGAAATCCAACATCTGCGGATTCGGCTCCATTCCAGAAGCTTTTTGCTTACCCTCAGCAACGATACGCAATACCTTGCCTGCCTGTGCTGATCCCATCACTGCCACATGTGAGTTTGGCCACGCAAAAATAAAGCTCGGTGAAAGACTGCGTCCGCACATTGCATAGTTACCTGCACCATAAGAGCCAGCAACAATGATCGAAATTTTAGGCACAGTGGCATTGGCAACGGCCTGAATCAATTTGGAACCATGCTTAATGATGCCGTTCTGTTCCGCATCTGTTCCAACCATAAAACCTGTAGTGTTGTGCAAAAATAAAAGTGGACGTTGGGTCTGCTCACAGAGATGAATAAACTGTGCCGCTTTGACTGCACCTTGGGGTGTAATCGGACCATTATTGGTAATGATACCAATATGCACCCCACCCATTTTTGCCCAACCACATACCGTTAAAGCATCGTATTCTTGTTTAAACTCCAGAAAATCAGAATCATCAATAATGCGAGCCACAATCTCTTTCATATCGAAAGGTTGTTTTGGATCTTGTGGGATGATACCTAGCAGCTCTTCTGCTGAATAACGAGGTTTTTTGTATTCTTGATCGAGACGTGTGGTTTGTTCTTTCCAGTTCAAATGCTCAAAAATTTCTCGTGCCAAACGAATACCATCGGCATCATTTTCAGCAAGATACTCCGCTACCCCTGACACTTGGGTATGCATTTCTGCACCACCCAATTCTTCGGCAGTTGCCACTTCGCCTGTTGCAGCGAGTAATAAAGGTGGACCTGCCAACAGCATTTCAGTCTGTTTGCGCACCGCGATCACATAGTCAGACAAACCCGGTTGGTATGCACCACCTGCGGTCGCATTGCCATGTACGACTGCGACTTGCGGAATACCTGTTGCAGATAATCGTGCTTGATTGGCAAAGGTCATCCCACCATAGGTAAATACTTCTGCGGCATAATTTAAGTTTGCCCCACCACTTTCAGTCAAGGTCACCATCGGTAACTTTTGTTCAAGCGCGATTTTTTGCAAACGTAAGGTTTTCTGAACACCCATTGGTGACATGGTGCCGCCTTTGATGGCACTATTACTGGCAGAGACTAAAGCGCGGACACCACTCACAAAGCCGATCCCAGCAATGATGCCACCACCAGCTTCAGAACCATCTTTATCATCATGCATGTTGTAGCCGACTAAGCCACACAGCTCGACAAATGGTGAATCAGCATCAAGCAATAAACGTACACGTTCATGCGGCAAGATTTTGCCTTTCTTGTCAAACTTCGGTTTTGCAGCATACGATTTATCAATGCTTTTTTGCTGTACAGCACGAACTTCTGCAAGCTGACTTAATAACGCTTCACGGTTTTGCTCGTATTGCTCACTACCTACAGCGATTTCAGATTGAAGAATAGTCATCATTTATTCTCCATCTGTATTTTTAAAAATATCTGGAATAAATGCACGGTGGAAACCATTAAATGCTTCATTGTTGGTGGCATCCGCCAATGGGTACATGCGCGTACCTTGTGAAGCTGCACCGTCAATACGTAAAGTCACCCCTGAAACAAAAGCCGCTGCATCAGAAAGTAAATAACAAATCGCTGAAGAAATTTCAGATTCCGTCCCCATACGTTTTAAAGGAACGTTGCTTGCCAAACTTGGAATAATGACTTTGGCAAAGTCACCGCTGTAGTTATCCATGCCAGAGGAGATAATCCAACCTGGTGCAACTGCATTAACACGTACGCCTGATTTACCCCATTCCACCGAAGCCGTTTTGGTTAGGTTATCTACCCCTGAACGTGCCGCCCCTGAATGCCCCATACCCGGCATACCGCCCCACATATCTGCGGTCATGTTGACGATACTGCCACCATGCTTTGCCATCCATTGATTATAAGCTTCACGCATTAAGTAGAATGTAGAGTGCAGATTGTTACGGACCACAGCATCAAAGCCATTGGCAGAAATACTTTCGAGTGAAGAAGGAAACTGGCCACCAGCGTTATTCACTAGACCACTCAGCTTGCCAAGTTTTTCAATCACTTCGGCTATCATGCTTTTGACTTGTTCTTCATCACGGTTATCACAGACGATAAAATGGACTTTGCCACCGTCCTCTATGATTTCTTGGCTAACTTTTTCCAGCTTTTCAATTTTGCGCCCTGTGATCACGACTTGCGCACCCAAAGATGCCAGCTCATGTGCTGTACAGCGCCCAATACCTGAACCACCGCCTGTGACGATAATTACTTTATCGGCAAATGCATCGGTTCTAAAAATTGATTGATAACTCATTTTGCTCTACATCCTTTACTTTATTTTTCTAACAACTTTGTTGGGATTTTCACTGGCATATCCAATAATTGCTGCGCAAATGCCTTGCCTTGTGGATCAATACGTAAACTGGCAATTCCGCCGCCACCTAGCGCATTTTCCAACATAAAATTCAATGCATTCATCGCAGGTAACTCATAACGAATCACCTTGGATTTTTCAGGATCTAAAACATGCTGCATATATTCGGCAACACTGCCCTCAGTCAATGCAGCTCGAATCCAAGGTAAATATTCCGCTTTACGTGCAATCACACCAATATTGCTATGGTTACCTTTATCACCGCTACGTGCATGAGCAACATCAATTAAAGGCACCTCAATCTCATCGCCTTGATAAGTTGCGACCTCACCAACTGAATGGGGAACAAAATCTTGTGTTACTGAACCTGTTGGAATCTGCACAGGATGACGCTGTCCTGCAAAGTCCACTTCAACATTGATTTGATCTTTATCAATCAGGAAAGAGAATAATTTGACCACTGCCGATGCTTTAGGACGCCCGCCTACAATGCCTGCCAAAGCAGGTGCCATACCGGTCGATGCTTGAGCAATCTCAGATGCAAAGAACATACAAGCTTCTTTAAACATATGCTTAACTGCAATCTTCACCACCACTTCACGACTATCTTTGACTTTGGCGTGTGCGCCATAAGTACTTTCAACCCCTAGAATTTCGACAGATTTTTCACTAAATGGCGGTACTGAACGCAATGCGAGGACACGTTCACATTTATTGATGATCGCATCCGCAATCACTTGCGCTTTTTCAGGTGCTTCGCGTCCAGCAATAAGGAAACTAACCAAGACACGATAACCATCCGCATAAGTCGCACTGACTTTATATTGTGGTGTAGGCGCTCGTCCTGTCGCACCAGTCACTTTTACGCGATGCTCGCCGACTTGCTCTAAATGAGCTTGGCTAAAATCTGTGGTCACATCAGGTAAATAATAAGCTTGAGGATCGCCAATCTCATAAACAATCTGTTCGGCAACCGTAGCGGTCGACACTAAACCACCAGTTCCCTGTGGTTTAGTCACAATGAATGAAGCATCGGCACTGACTTCAACAATTGGAAAGCCCATGTTGTCAAAGCCTTCAACCAAACGCCAATCGGTAAAATTACCGCCTGTACATTGCGCACCGCATTCAATTACATGTCCAGCTAAACAACCTTGTGCAAGCTTGTCATAATCATCCAACGACCATTTGTACTCATGTAGCAAAGGAGCCAGAACAACAGCCGAATCCACCACACGCCCCGTAATCACGATATCCGCGCCCATATCCAAAGCATCACGAATCGCAACTGCACCTAGATAAGCATTACTACTAGCGACATGGGCTGGCAAAGGCTCGCCATTAAACATTTCTTGCACATTTTGTTTTAATAATTCAGCATGTTTTGGCAACACATCATCACCAAGTACCACCGCAACTTTTAGATCTAAGCCTTTCTCATCAATAATTTTTTGTAAGGCATCACGACATGCCAATGGATTGACGCCACCAGCATTGCTAATGACTTTAATTTTTTTCTCAGCAATTTTATTGATTAAAGGAGACATCACCCGACTAACAAAATCCAACGCATAACCATGACTTGGATCAGTCATCATCGCTTTTGCCATAATCGACATGGTGATTTCAGACAGATAATCAAAGACTAAATAGTTAATATCACTAAGGTGCACCAATTGGAAAGCAGCGGTATTGGTATCTCCCCAAAAGCCTGAAGCACAGCCAATTTTTACTACTTTTTGGTCATCCTGTTTGACACTTGTCATGAGCTTTCTCATTGTTATTTCAGAAACACCTTAACATTACCAAGCAAGTGCTTGGTTTGTAAAGTGCATAATGATATGCTGTATTGGCAAAAATAGACTTTTAGAAGCAAATGCTTGTTATAAAAAGATAAGACAATTCATGAAATGAATTTTGTTACAATACACTTAGATTTAACGGGATAACGAACTGGCATGATCGCAACCTCAATTGAGCAAATACCCAAAATTGTTTGTTTTGACGACAGCCCTCGTGGACGTTTGCTGCTTGGTGCCGCTTATTTGTTTTATAAACAAGGTTATGACAAAACTACCGTCCGCCAACTCGGTGAATTTATTGGTATTCAATCGGGCAGCCTATTCCATCACTTCAAAAGTAAAGACGAAATTTTAGCGACAGTGATGGAGCAAACCATCATTTATAACTTTGCTCGTCTAAAAGAAGCGGCTGAACGCTCAAATGATCCAGAACAACAATTACGTGATTTAATCAAAGCTGAGTTGATTTCAATTACAGGTGATACAGGTGCTGCAATGGCAGTATTGGTACATGAATGGTTCGCTTTATCTAAAGAAAAACAAGATTATCTTTTGAAAATGCGGAATGAGTATGAGCAAGTTTGGCTCGATGTCATCGAAAAATTACGCACTCAAGGCAAGGTCAAACATGATGCTTTTATCTGGCGTCGTTTGGTCGGCGGTTCGATTTCTTGGACAGTGACGTGGTACAGACCAGAAGGCAAAGTAAAGATTGATGAATTGACAGAAATGGTCTGGGAAATGGCTTTGAAATGAGTTATCGAATGCATCCCAAACAACTAGAAAATGTATTTGCATTAACAAGCAAACAACGTTATGAACACTTTATTTCAAAAGTATGTGATTGGGAGGAGCTCTGGATATTAGAAGACAACAATGAGAATTTTCTTATTATTACGCCACAACAGCATCTAGAATACTTACCTGTATGGCCTCATGCTGACTATGCATCAGCTTTTTATGAAATTTACCCATCGCTTAAACCATCTCGAATAGGGTTGGATACCTTTATTGAAACATGGCTTCCAAATTTAAATAATGATGGTCTAAAAGTAGGCGTGTTACCTAATCTAGGAACAACCGTTTGGATTATAGATCCTCTCGATTTAAAAGAAGAATTAGAAAATGAACTAAAGCAATATGAATAAAATGAAAAATATTTATTTACGTAAGCCTCAACCCAGCGATTTAGCTGAAATCAAACAAGCCTACCCAAATAGCATTCATCTACATCAACCGTGGACTTATTCTCCTACAGATTTTGAACAATACCTACAACAAGAACATCGTTATTTTGTCTGCTTAACTGAAAACCATGCAATTGTAGGAACCTTTAATATCTCGAATATTATTCGAGGTCACTTTCATTCAGCTTATTTAGGTTATGAAGCCTTTTATCCTTATGTAGGTCATGGATATATGCGGATTGGTCTTCAACTTATTCTAAAAGAAGCATTTCAAATACTCAATCTACATCGCTTAGAAGCCAATATTCAACCCGAGAATCAAGTCTCTATTCGGCTAGTTTCAATAGCTGGTTTTGTGAAAGAGGGATTCTCTCGACAGTATCTTCGAGTGGGTGGAATGGAAAGATCATGAGCGGTGTGCGATTATAAATGAACAGTGGGTAGAACCTTTGCCACTTAAAACGTAAATCATATATTATGTATTTAAAAGAATTACCAATAGAGTAGTTATATTAAATGTTAGGTTCATATTAGATGATCGATATTGAAACATTGACTGTAATCGTCGGTGCTATTACTGGAATAGCTGGCTCAATAATGGGCTATATTAGCTTACAACGTCTTTCAAAGATTAAATCTTTGGATCTAAGGCTTGAATTAAAAAAAGCTGAAACTCAATTAATTTTAACCGTGAATGACTTACCAGAGTTATTAACAAAAGCAAAAAGATCACGTGAAGCAATATCATCAGCAATTGGGCAACTGCGTTCAGGCGGATTAAAAAAATGGATTCAAGAATGGGAGACAGACCTTATCTCAGCAAAACAAATGATATCAATTCTTCCTAATACAAATTCCGACTATACATCCAACTCTCAACGAGACCTAGAAAAAAAGTTAATACTAATTCATCAACAGTCTACTAAAGCAAATGCTTTAAAAGAAAAATATGAAATTGAATTAGAACGAGATGAAAAGCAACGAGATAGAATTCATGCTGAACGTAATAGTAGAAGTCAAAAGAATTAGAATAAACACATCAAAACTTGAAAAATGTATTTATTCTATCCTCTGCCGTTCGCGAAGAAAATAAATTAATAACCCAACTGCTTACTAATCAAATCCTTCATAATTTCTTCTGCTCCACCACCAATCATATTCACCTTCACTTCACGGTAAATACGTTCAGACTTAGTTCCTCGCATAAAGCCCATACCACCTAATGTCTGGACAGCAGCATCAGCACAGAACTGCATGGTGCGAGTTGCTACGTTCTTTAACATCGAGATTTGAGCGACTAGCTCTGGACCTTGTAACTGTGGTTGCCTCATTTTCCAAGCTGTTTCTTCAAGTAAGGCGCGCGTGGTAGTCAATTGGGTTGCCATGTCGACCAACTTATGACGAACCACTTGATGATCGATCAAACGCTTACCAAATGTTTTACGCTGTTGCGCCCAATCCAGAGCCTCTTCATAACAAACCTGTGCATAACCATAAGCAACCACGCCCAAGAAAAAACGCTCCATATTAAAGTTATTCATAATCACTTTAAAACCAGAGTTTTCCTTACCCAGCAAGTTCGATGCAGGCACACGCACTTGATCAAAATGTAAATGTGCCGTATCCGATGCCCACCATCCCATTTTCTTTAATGGTGTTTTGGTAATACCCTCGCTATGCGCATCAATCAATAGCATTGAAATGCCTTCTGCCCCAGTTTTAGATGGGTCCGTTCTCACAGCAACCGTATAGTAATCCGCACGGATACCAGAGGTGATAAAAGTCTTCTCACCAGTAACAATATAATCATCGCCGTCACGAATCGCTTTTGTCTGGAGTGCCGCTACATCAGAACCACCACCAGGCTCAGTGATTGCTAAAGCAGAAATCTTTTCTCCTGAGATAATGCCAGGCAACACTTTGGCTTTTAATTCTTCACTACCAAAATGCTGAATTGGAGGAGCACCAATGGTATGCACCATCAACGAAATATGTACACCTCCCGATCCTGCTTTCGCCATCTCAACACCAGCCAATAAAGAATAAAATGGATCAGCATCAGGAATACCACCATATTCTTCACCAAAGCCTAGACCGAGCAAACCAATCTCTGCTGCTTTTTTATAAAGCTCTCTTGGAAAGGTTTCTGCCTCATCCCATTCATTTACAAAGGGTGCCATTTCTTTTTGTACAAATCGACGGACATTATCAGCAAAAGCTTGATGTTGTTCATTATAGTACATCGGATTAAGTTGCATACTGTGCTTCCTAGCAATTATTGATCATCGTTTTCGAATATTTATATGAGCACTAAGGTATCAAAATCACCAAAACCAAGCAAGCGCTTGGCACAATTAAAAGATAAAAAATAGCCCTAACCTAAAACTTTAAGTTTCTTTATAGAAGGTATTTCACACTAAGAATTTTTAGATTTTTAATAGACCACGAAATCCGCGAGTTGCATAATAAGATTGTGCTCCGTTATGGTAGGTAAATACTCGGCCATAGCGGCTATCACAAAAAATAGCACCACCCAATGCACGAATATCCTCTGGTGTTTTCACCCAACTAGAGGTTTTTAAATCAAAATTTTCAATCGATTGTAGTTGTTTATATTGCTCTTCCGTCAATAATTCAATCCCTATCATTTCAGCAATATCGATAGCATTACTTTCAGGCTTGTGCTCTTTTCGAGACTCTAAAGCTTTGCGGTCATAACATAAGCTTCTACGCCCCTTCGGAGCTTCTACCGCAAAATCACAAAATACAATCTCTTTTGATTTAGTTTCCAAGATGACCACATCAGGTTCTCCACCTGTATCTTCCATTTGATTGAGTGACCATAACTTTTCTGGTTGTTGCTTTAATCTATTTTCTACTTCTACCCAATCGGCTCCTTGATGGCGATGCATGTTTTGTTCAAAACGTTTTTTTAAGATTATCAATAGAGCAGCTGTGTGCTCAGCATCTAATTGTTTTTTCTTGGCCATTTTCATTCTCTAAATGATTTATTAATGCTAAATAGATTTACTAATAAATTATAACCGAAAATGACTTAACTCCAAAAATACTGGCATTGCTTACATTTATTTCCGTGTTTATAAAAAAATAATGGAAAACCAATCAACAAGAAAACGATATAAGCTGGTTTCTTCCCTTTTATATAAGCTTCGATATTTTTACTGCCACAGTTTGGACAAAATTCTTCATTTACACCAAATCTTTGCTCTAGCTCAGCACTAAAATCTTGTGCAAGAATCAATTTTGCCTCATCTGCATAAACTTCAGGTACCAATAAACGAACGCCACCTAATGCATTAGAGTAAAGCCAATTCATATTAATCATGTGCTCATTTTCAATTTGAGCAGGAATCTCAGCCGCCTCTAACTGCGTTTTTGCAATTTGTGCTTCATAAGGAAAAGAAAATGTTTGTACCACTATCCAAACCATATTGAGAACATCTTAAATAAATAAAAGTATATAACAAAAAAACCTCCCAACATGAGTTGGGAGGTTTTCGTATTTAAAAGCTGGCGATGACTTACTCTCACATGGCAAGTGCCACACTACCATCAGCGCGAAGAGGTTTCACTTCTGAGTTCGGGAAGGGATCAGGTGGTTCACTCTTGCTATTGTCGCCAGCAAACT
>NZ_RDNY01000013.1:0-65739 GCF_003687745.1 Acinetobacter sp. 2JN-4
CAACTGACGTAACTGGCGCAATCCAATTACAAGACGGCGTTGAAATGGTTATGCCAGGTGACAACGTTGAAATGTCAGTAGAATTAAT
This sequence comes from Acinetobacter sp. 2JN-4, assembly GCF_003687745.1. Classification (NCBI taxonomy): domain Bacteria; kingdom Pseudomonadati; phylum Pseudomonadota; class Gammaproteobacteria; order Moraxellales; family Moraxellaceae; genus Acinetobacter; species Acinetobacter sp. 2JN-4. The sequence continues at coordinate 89 of NZ_RDNY01000013.1, forward strand.
TCACCCAATCGCAATGGACCCAGGTCTACGTTTTGCGATCCGTGAAGGTGGTCGTACTGTAGGTGCTGGTGTTGTTGCGAAAGTAACTCTCTAATCATTTAGAGTAATAAAAAACACCCCCTCTGGGGTGTTTTTTTATGCCTAGTGTTTGCTCTTTATTTTCTTGCGTCGGAAAAATTAATACTTAATTAATTTTTCCTCTTGCGTCGAAATAAAGCGATGCTTTATTTCTCCTCATGTCCCAAACTGATACTTAGCTGTCCTAAACTGCACTTAATTGATACCAATAAAACAGTAAGATAAAACTCAAGAAAATAAACAAAAGTACTCAGTGAGATATTTCACTTAAAAGGAGTCGGCTGTATGAATGCTAAAGTAAATATTTCTAATCGTGCAGGTGCAAGTTTTCCTGTACGTCGCATGAACTTTGATTTTGACCAAGTTCCTGAATATTGGATGAGTGGTTCAGCAGGTTTAACTCATTTTATGACAGCTCTATCTGCGTTATTTCCAGATGGTGAAAAGCTGTTCATTGATTCTGTTCGTGCAGTTCGCCATCATCCTGCAATCAAAGATAATGAAGCACTACAAAAAGAAATCAGTGCTTTTATTGGTCAAGAAGCCATGCATACGCAAGAGCATGTCGGTTTTAATCAGTCTGCACTGAAATATGGTCATGATGTTACAACTTTGGAAAAACGTACAGCGAAACTGATTCAATTTACGCGGAAGAATTTTGCGAGAGTCGTTAAGCCATTTGGCATGACACAAGAAATGGTTGATTTAACTGCAACGACAGCGTTGGAACACTTTACTGCGACGATTGCGTCTGAACTATTACGTAATCCGCACATTCAAGAGCTGATGACAGATGACACCATGTCATATATGTGGTTTTGGCATGCAGTCGAAGAAAATGAACACAAAGCAGTTGCCTATGATGTTTATGAAGAAATTTTTGGTCGTGGCATCAAAGCCTATACATTGCGTAATACTGCATTAGTGGTGGCAATGGTCTTTATTTTCTTAGCACAATCATCATTCGTACTACGCTTGCTTAAACAAGATGGCAAACTGAATCTAAAAGAATTGGGTATGATTTATAAATATGGTTATAGCCCATCAAAAGGGATTATTACAGGTATGGTTGGTGAAATGCTTGCATACTTGAAACCAGGCTTCCATCCAAATGATCTAGATACTGTGCAGTTACTCAAAGATTGGAAAGCCAAGTTGGGTTTGTAATTTTTATGCATCATCCTTAAATGTTTTTATGAAAAAGGACAACCAAGGTTGTCCTTTTTCTGTTTAAGTTTCTTTTCGATGTGTCGGCAAAAGCGTGGCGAGATGTCCCAAGATGATGCTTATCTGACCTTATCTGCACTTATTTAATGCAGATAAAAGCGCGTATAACTAATAGATAGGAAATGATTGAAAAGAATATGTTACATCATAGGAGAATAAGGGATGAATGCTAAAGTCAATATTTCAAACCGTGCTGGTGCGAGTTTTCCTGTACGCCGAATGGATTTTGAGTTTGCTGAAGTACCACGCTACTGGGCACATGGTGATGCGGCATTGACACATTTTATGACTGCATTATCTGCACTATTCCCAGAAGGTGAGCAATTCTTCGTCAATAGTACTCGTGCTGTGAGAAATGATCCGAAACTCTCCGATCCCCAATTACAAAAAGAAATTAGTGCTTTCATTGGTCAAGAGGCAATGCATTCTAAAGAACATTTGGCTTTTAATGCAGCTGCACAGGCCTATGGTTACGATGTGCGTCGCATGGAATCACAGACTGGAAAAGTAATTCAAGTGGGGACCACTGTTGTAGAAAAACTTATGAAGCCATTTGGTTTTACCAAAGAGATGATTGGATTAACTGCGACTTGTGCATTAGAGCATTTTACATCAACCATCGCTGAAGAATTATTAAGTAATCCAGATATTCAAGCAATGTTCCAAGACGAAACGATGTATCACCTTTGGATGTGGCATGCAGTAGAAGAAAATGAACATAAAGCGGTGGCTTTTGATGTGTATGAAGCTATGTATGGTCGAGGTCCAAAAGCGTATTTTATGCGTTCGTTGGCGCTTGTAATTGCAATGGGTTTGATCTTTATCACGCAATCATATTTTACAGCGAAGTTACTGAAAACAGATGGCAAGCTTACTTGGCGTGATACCAAGTATATGATCAAATTTATGTATGGCTACAAAGGCTTTATGTCACGTCAGATTCCGACATTACTCGATTTCCTAAGACCTCGCTTTCATCCGAATGATGATGATACAACTGAGCTATTAAATAAATGGCGTACTGAATTAGGTTTTAATCCAAGTTAACTTCAACGGACAGTGAAAACTGTCCATTTTTTTATTCAAATTTTGGCTAAAATTGCTGATAATCGCATCATCATATTTATAGAGTAGTAGATTTTGATCCGATTGATGCAAGAAAGTGACGTGGATCATGTTGCTGCGATTGAGCGCTTAGTTCAGACACATCCATGGTCTAAACAGCAGTTCCAAGAATCTTTAGTATCTCACCAATGTACTGTTTATGAACAAGCCAATCAGGTGGTAGGCTTTTGTATCTTACAGCCTGTGTTGGACGAAGCAAATTTATTACTGATGGCTATTCATCCAAGTCAGCAAGGGCAAGGATTAGGCTATACATTACTTGACTATTCAATCGAGCAATTAAAAAATAATCCGATTCAGATTTTTTTAGAAGTACGAGAAAGTAATCGCGCAGCGATTCGTTTATATGAAAAAGCGCAATTCCATCAAATTGATTTACGCAAAAACTATTATCCAAATGGTGATGGTTCAAGAGAGCATGCTGTGATCATGGTCAGAACATGCACTGATGATTTTGCGGCGCTATTTCAATAAAACGCTATTTAATAATTAAATTATTCCATTCGGATGGAAGTGTACTCATTAATGAATCTCCAAGTTGCTGTATTTCATCATTGGAGAGTGGACGATTGAGCCTACGCCATTGTCCATCAAGCAATAATTCGAGTGGCGTATATTGTGATTTATAATTCATTTTTTGTGAGTGGGGAACCCAGTAACCCAGATAGAGGTATTCAAGGTTTAGACTGCGGACATATTCGATTTGCTTAAGAATCGCAAAGACGCCCAAAGAACGACGTTGTTCGTCTGGGTCAAAGAAGGTATAAACGGCGGATAGCCCATCATCCATTAGATCACAGGTTGAAACCCCAATCAGTTTCTGATCTTTCCATAGTTCCAGAAAGAAACTATCGGTACAGCTATGCACAAGGAATTTTTCAAACTGGTCAAGGTTTGCTGGATACATATCGCCATCTGCATGGCGTTCATTGATATAGCGTTCGTATAAATCGTAATGTTGTTGCGTCGCTTGAGAAGTGGGCAAAATATTCATTTTTAAATCTTGGTTACGCTTCCATGCCTTTTTCTGGCTACTATTCATTTGAAATTCTTGAATAGGTACGCGACAAGATAAACATTGGCGACACAAATGGCACTCAGGGCGATAAACAAAATCCCCACTGCGTCGAAAACCGACGCGAGAAAGTTCCGACAATGTCACCACATCTATACGGTGAATTGGATCTAAAAACACCATTCGAGCTGATTTGCTATCTAGGTAGCTACAATCATGCGGTGGCGTGATGTAATACTGTAAGTCATTTAAAAGGGACTTGGGTTGGTATGATTTCATGAATCTGTCCCTCCAAGGTGTTCGTCCGTTAACCGTCTAATTTTGCATTAAGTGCTATTGTTTTACTTGAAAATACACGTTCTTGATAGCTTTTCCAATTGATAGGGGGGGCAATAATTACATCTTGTAACGATTTTAGATATATTTGGCGAGAAAGTGTACGTGCGCCTAAGCTGATGAGGTGTTCATTGACCAATTGGCAATCCACCCAAGCTAACTGATTTTCTTGTCCGATCAGCATTAGGGTATAAAATGCCATTTTTGATACATCGGTTTCAGTGCTGAACATTGACTCACCAAAACAGCCTTTACCAATGCTGACGCCATACAAGCCACCTACAAGTTGCTGGTGATGCCAGACCTCAACACTATAAGCATAGCCCGCTTCAAATAAAGCGCAATAGCCTTGAATAATATCTTCGCTAATCCATGTTTCATTGGTATAGCTACGTGGCATTGAACAAGAGCGCATGACCTCTTCAAAAGCATGGTTAATGGTAATCCGATAATCATGCTTTTTCATATTACGGATTAAGGATTTGCTTGGCTTGTAGGATCGCGGTTCGATAATGCAGCGAGGTTCGGGACTCCACCAGCATATCGGTTCATCTTCATTGAACCAAGGAAATAAGCCGTGGGTATACGCTTCGAATAAAGTGGAAGGGGATAGATCCGCGCCAATACAGATAAATCCATGACCGTCAGGATCTGCTTCTATTGGATTTGGAAAATTGTATTGAGATAAGGGGAGTTGTTGCATATCAGGAAAAGTTAATAGGAATGATTCTAAACTAACTGAACTGAAACAGAATGGCAATCGTTGAAAGATCACCATTCCATTGACAGGCTAATTAAATAAACGAAGTTGTTTCGCGATTTCAATTTTTTTACTATCAATAAAGATTTGCGCTTTGCCCTTTATGATCTCAAGGCTCTGGGTTTTATCAGCCACGGTATTGCCATCTTTATCTAAAACTAGCCATCCAAGTTGACTGATAACATTTTGGACATAAATCGCAAAATCACTTGCTGTTTCTAATCCATCAATAAAATGTGCACGATAGAATAGCTGATGGAAGTGTTCTGTTGGAATGCCGATACCAGTAAGTGGGCTGACTAAGACGTTATAGTTTTGATGAAAACTGGCTTGTTTCAGGATGTGATGGTTTAAATCATGGCAGTGTTTAACCGTTTTCTCTTGTGGTTTAAGATTTTGACAAGGTTGCGCCAAACCGAGATGACATAAAATTACTAATGCATTTAAAATCTTTGCGTAGTTTAGTTCTGGAAAACTTTGTTCAAACTCCGCGATTGTTAATGGTTGATAATTATCCTCAGCAAATCGATTAGCAATAGGTTGATAAATTTCTTCAATTAAATTGAATGTACCTAATAGACCATTGATACTTGTTGGTAATTGTTCTTTAGCCGTAAGTAACACAAAAGCGGTCTTGCGTAATTTTTCTTGGACTTGTAGTGGAGTTAAATTGTTCTTTCCACGAATGAATAAGTCTCTTCTAAACTGTGTATTTGCAAAATAGTCTCGGCATTGCTCTTTGAAGATCGGATGTTCAATTGCATCTAAAAACGTTTGATGTTCTTCAGAAAAGTTAATATTATCAAGATGAGAACCTAAATCAGTAGAACCAGCATAAGACAGTTTGATTTCATCAAGAATGCGGACAATCTGTTGAAATGAAAAACATTGCCAATCTTGGTTTAGATATTCATGAATCAAATAGTTGGGATTTTGTTGTTTTAAGTCTGCAACTTTTTGTGTGGCGTTTGGATTACGCTGAGCAAAAACGGGGTTTTGTTTGAGTAACTCATCACTAAAGTTTAGTGCTTCATTCACCTTTTGAATTGGGTTGGTACTTTTACTATTAAATTTGAAATGACTATGAAATAGCTCACGGATTGGCATGTTTGCAGCCCAACCAGTGACGCAGTTATAGCTGATATATACAATACCATTTGGTTTTAGAAACTTTCGAATGAATTTTAATATAATATGTTGATTTTCATAGCTAATCCAGCTCCATATACCGTGCAAACTGATCGAGTTAAACATCGGTAAATCATGGCGATTCAGAAGTTCCTCAAAGCTATCATCATAAAAAAAATGCTCAATATGGCTTTGTTCTGCTAATTGATTGGCATGTGCTGCATGGGCAGGATTAAAGTCGGTACCGTAAAATTTAGCTTCATTACTTGTGGCGTGAATGTTAATACTAACGCCTTGTCCAAAACCAAGTTCACAATGGGTTTGGTTATCCTGAAAGTCAGGACTTTCGATGCCATTGAGCAGTAAGCAGAATTTTTGAAAATTCGGGCTCAAGTCACGATAATAACCATAGGTATAATTTACTTCTGTTTGATAGCCGTTAGTCCATGTTGTTGTCATTCATACATCCATTATTAAATTTTGTTTAAAAAGTATTCATGTTTTTGATTGTATGAATGATTTATAAAAAAAACCACCAAAAATTTGGTGGTCTTTTCATAAAGTGTAAATTAGTTCGAATTGTCTAAATATTTCTCAGCATCTAAAGCAGCCATACAGCCTGATCCAGCCGAAGTAATCGCTTGGCGATAAATACTATCCGCGACATCACCTGCAGCAAAAACACCTTCAATAGAAGCTGCTGTTGCATTGCCAGAAGTACCACTTTGCACTTGGATGTAGCCATCACGTAGGTTAAGTTGACCGTCAAACATACTGGTATTCGGTTTATGACCAATCGCAACAAATAGACCTTGGACTTGAACGTCTTGAGTGCTTGAGTCTTGCGTTGATTTGATACGAACAGAAGTCACACCAGTTTTATCACCCAGTACTTCATCGACTTGATGATTCCAAATGATACTAATTTTGCCTTCTTTTTCTTTAGCAAAAAGATGATCTTGTAAAATCTTTTCTGAACGTAAGCTGTCACGACGATGGACCAAAGTGACATGTGCAGCAATATTTGAAAGATAAAGCGCTTCTTCTACCGCAGTGTTACCACCACCAACGACCATGACATTTTGGTTCTTGTAGAAGAAACCGTCACATGTTGCGCAAGCACTGACGCCTTGTCCCATAAATGCAGCTTCAGATTCAAGACCTAAGTACTGTGCAGTCGCACCTGTTGCAATGATAAGCGCATCACATGTGTATTCAGCCATGTCACCCTTTAATACGAATGGGCGAGTTTTAAGGTCAACTTCATTAATGTGATCGTAGACGAGTTCAGTACCAAAACGTTCTGCATGAGCTTGCATACGATCCATCAGTACTGGACCAGTCAATCCTTCAGGGTCACCCGGCCAGTTATCGACTTCAGTGGTCGTGGTCAATTGACCACCTAGTTGTATACCGGCGATGAGTGTCGGTTTGAGATTGGCACGTGCAGCATAAACTGCCGCGCTGTAACCTGCAGGACCAGAACCCAGAATAATTAATCGTGAGTGACGAGCGTTCATTAAAGAACATCCTTCTTATATTGAAAATGCTAAAATTATACGTGAATCCACAAGCGTTTTGGGGCAAAACCATGTGGATAATATTGATAAGTTCAATCGAAATAGGCTATACCATGTTTGATGGGTGGATTATTTCAAAATTACGTGTCTGAAGTGTGAATCGGCCTTCGATGTTAACAACAACAGTAAACAATCGTGCATCTTTTTTGTTAGAACGAGTGCATAATATAAAACTTATTGATTAAGGTAAGTTAGACCTTAAAAGATACCAACAAATAACGAATTGGGTTACAGGATTGTATATGGCTGCGGTGTCAAGTGTTTATGCACAACGCTTTTTAATGACATTATTTTTAATTTCTTTTGGCATTTATTTATTTCTTGCCACAGTGACCTACACACCTTTTGATCCGGGTTGGATGCATATCTCCAGTGATACCCAACATGTTTCAAATGCCAGTGGGGTCGCAGGCGCTTGGATCGCAGATTTATTATTTGGTTTCTTGGGCTGGGCGAGCTTACTTATTCCTTTATTTCTATTTATAGAGGCAGTGCAGGTTTGGTGGCCAAGAAGCTTTCTAAATTTACCTTTTCGTTATGCAGCACAGTTCTTTTTGATCTTATCGATCTCTAGTTTATTGTATTTACACTGGAACACGCCTGCGGATACGCTGGATAATGCTGCAGGTGGCATCATTGGTTATGAGTTAGGGCAAAGTTTGTCTCACCTATTAACCATTTATGGAGCGACATTTTTTTTACTGGCATTTAGTATTTTATTGATTACTTTAGCTTTCGGTATTCAATGGAATAAAACATGGTTGATGTTGAAAAAGACGCCAGCTTATTTACAGGATTTATTCTATAGAAATGTGCCGCAGAATGAGTCTGCTTATGACCGTACTGAGCAATTGGCGGCATCAGAAATACCTGCAATAAAAAATAAAGTATCAGTACAGACTGAATCGGATGTTCAGCAAGCCACGCTAACTAGCGAAATGGTAGATAATGTTCAGATCAAAGCAACAAAAATGGATGATTCACATCATCAGATTTTAGCGGAAAAGTTGTTTGCTGATGTAGTTGCGCGAGAGCAACAAGGTAATCAACCACAACAAACGCCGCAAACCGAAGACGATTTCGAGCAAACTTTACAACGAGCTCATCAATTTGAGACAGAAAGCCAGCGTTTAGTTCAAACTGGTGAAGTGTGGCGCGCACTACAAAGCGATGATGCCAATCATAAGCAGGAGATTGATGCGCTTCTCAGAGCTGCGGATGATGTAAACTCTTCTACAGCATCACAGCATTCGCAATCAGAATTTGTGACGCAGAAAAGCAATGATCACCATTTAGATTGGAATGACGACCAAATTTTTGATGAGTTATTGGCTGCAGTTCCAAACACAAAGACAGCAACCGATTTACACACACCATTTAGAAATGAAGTTGAACAAACTTCTCATCATAATGCGCTGGAAGTGAATACTGACTTTGGTTCAGATGCCAGTGAATCGACATCGACCAAAAACCTTTATTCGCATCCATCACCTACCAAAAATACACATCTAGATGCACAAGATGATTTCGATCATTTTAATGATCTTTTAGTTGAAAGTGAGCAAGACAAGATAATAACTCCAACGAGCAGTAACTCTCATTTACAAGCTGCTACTGTGAGCGCCTCTAGCGAGTTGCAAAAAGAAAAGCTCTCCAAAGAAGCATTTATTGAAGCATGGCAAGAAACGGCTGGAAAAGCTGAAACTGATTTAGATTTAGAAGAAGATTTTGATTTGGATGCGCCATTAACGGATACATTTGGGCGTCCAATGTCACGTGCGATGCAGGTTGCACAGAAACGTCGTGACTTACCAACTTTGCCAGGCTTAGAGTTGTTGGATAAGGTTGATCCAAACAAAAAGGTGAATTTTACAGCGGAGCAATTGGCACGACTTTCTGAATTATTAGAAATTAAGCTACAGGAATTCAATGTAAAAGCACAGGTGGTTGAAGCTCAACCAGGACCTGTGGTCACGCGTTTTGAACTCGATCTTGCACCGGGCGTTAAAGCATCTAAAGTGACCAATATTTCGCGTGACTTAGCGCGTTCAATGTCGATGGCATCTGTGCGGGTTGTAGAAGTCATTCCGGGCAAACCTTATATTGGTATTGAAGTTCCAAACAGCACGCGTGAAATGGTGCGTCTGATTGAATTATTGACCATTCCTGCTTTTACCGATCCAAATAGCATTCTTTCTATGGCGATGGGTAAAGATATTTCAGGTAATCCTGTTATTGCAGATTTGGGGAAAGCACCACACATGTTGGTCGCGGGAACGACAGGTTCAGGTAAATCAGTTGCGGTCAACTCGATGATTTTGTCGATGTTGCTGAAATATACGCCTGATCAATTGCGTTTTATTTTAATTGATCCAAAACAGCTTGAATTAGCCAATTATAATGATATTCCTCACTTATTAACGCCTGTTGTAACCGACATGAAAGATGCGGTAAGTGCATTAAATTGGTGTGTAAATGAAATGGAACGTCGTTATAAACTGATGTCATTTCTTAAAATTCGTAAACTCAGTGACTACAATCGTAAAGTTGAAGAAGCGATTGCAAATGGTGAGGATTTAATCGATCCAACGTGGAAACCAAGTGACTCAGCAACACAAGAACGTGCAGCACGTTTGACGCCGTTACCTTCGATCGTCATTGTTGCGGATGAGTTTGCTGACATGATTATGCAGGTCGGTAAAAAAGCGGAAGAAATGATTACGCGGTTAGCGCAAAAATCTCGTGCGGCAGGTATCCATTTGCTGCTTGCAACGCAACGTCCATCTGTAGATGTGATCACTGGTTTGATTAAAGCCAATATTCCAACCCGTGTGGCATTACGTGTTAACAGTAAGATTGACTCGCGTACGATCTTGGATGCGGGCGGGGCAGAGGACTTGCTTGGTCATGGTGATATGTTGTTCTTAGGGCCAGGTAAAATTGAGCCTGAGCGTGTTCATGGTGCATTTATTAGTGATGACGAAGTCAATCGCATTTGTGATGCATGGCGTGAGCGTGGTGAACCTAACTATGTTGATGAAATCTTGACGCCTTTTGATGAGGAACCATCTTCACGTGGTTTTGAAGATGGTGATGGTGATCCAAACCGTGATGCGCTTTATGATCAGTGTGTTGCTTTTGTTTTGGAAACACGCAAAGCCTCAACCTCCTCATTACAGCGCAAATTTAGTTTAGGTTATAACCGAGCTGCCCGTATTATTGACCAAATGGAAGAAAATGGTATCGTCAGTGCGATGGGTGCAAATGGCAAACGAGATATTCTCGTTTAACGAGAAAAATCCAATAATAAAGCCTCTATTTAGGGGCTTTCTTTTTATATTTGCTTATTTTTATATAGTAATAATCACATTTTTTATTTAAGCTTACGCTTTGGAGTCCCATTGCTAGGGTGAGCTATGTTAGTTGCATTGAGTACACTAATTTTCATTCATTTTTGTGCATTAATTACGCCCGGACCAGATTTCTTTTTGGTCTCACAAACGGCGATCAGTCGTTCGCGTAAAGAGGCTGTATTGGTCGTTTTGGGTATTTGCATCGGTGCAATGCTTTGGTCACTATTGGCTTTGATGGGACTCAATATCATTTTTGAGAAAATGGCTTGGCTTAAACAAGGGCTGTTAATTGCGGGCGGCTTATATTTGTGTTGGCTTGGCTTCCAGATGCTTCGCTCTGCTTTCTCTAAAGGGGATCAGACGGTAAATCCGATTGTCTTGCCTCAATCACCTTATTTATTTTTTATGAAAGGATTGCTAACAAATCTGTCTAATCCAAAAGCAATCATCTATTTTGGTAGTGTATTTTCTCTGTTTTTAACCAATCCTTTATTTGATCAGCATCATTCATTGCTTTTTATTATTGTTTCGGTTGAAACCGCGTTATGGTTTACTTTGGTCGCATTTGTATTTTCTCTACCTACATTTCGCACAGCGTATCAAAACTTTGCAAAATGGATCGATGGTGTTTCAGGTGGGATTTTTACTTTGTTGGGTGTGTATTTGATTGGCAGTCGATAGTCAAAAAAACGCCTGCATGATGCAGGCTTTTTTTTATGCAAATTTCGCTAAGACTTCTAAGAAACCATCTTTTTGGCGTGGAAATTGTGCAATCACGTCATGAATACGTTGTCCTTCAGGATTGGTTGCATTCAAGTCACGACCATCCGCCAAAAACTGAGTAATCAATCGCTCATAATCATTTGGACGCATATGTTTAAATGCGTGATAGAGGACATGAAAGTCAGCATTTACGCCTGTTGGTGGAAGTTGGTTGAGGTAGGCAAACACACGCTCATCTGACCATTCTTCATTGAAAGTTGCTGGCTGTGATAATGCCATGACAGTCTCCTCAGTCTTAAAATAATAAAGGCAAAATACGAGGCTGGATTTGCAAAGCAACGCTTTGCTCAGCAGCAAGGTATTTTGCCTTTATTTGCAAAAAATCGCTAATGAAAAAACTACTATCGATCTTCAGGTAAATTGATATTCATTTCTAACATTTCAATATTTGCTTCTGAACGAACTTGCATTTGAATATGCTGTTCATCCACACCTCGAACGTAACGACTGACGACCTGCATGATTTCTTTTTTCATTTGGTCAATCTTGTCTTGGCTTAAACGACGACCTAAGCCTTGTTCAGATGCAACAATTACCTTTAGACGATCTTTGGCAGTTTGTGCACTTGATGACTTTTCATCACTGCTAAATAGTTTACTCCAGAATCCTGCCATCATTACGCTCCAAATAGTCTAGCTAACCAACCTCTTGGCTGTACCACAATGTGTCGATAAGGACGTTCTTCACCAAGAAAACGAGCCACTAAATCATCATAGGCTTGACCAGCTTTTTCTTCTGTATAAAGAATAACCGGCTTACCTTCGTTCGATGCTTGAAGTACGCTCGGACACTCAGGAATAACACCCAAAGTCGGAACACGTAAAATATCTTTAGAAATGTCATCAATCGTCAGCATTTCTTGTCTATCTGCACGTTCTGGATTGAAACGTGTGATACACAAGTGCTTACGGATACGGCCTTCGTTTTGCTCAACTTTTTTAGTTTTGCTATCCAACATACCAATGATACGATCTGAGTCACGAACAGAAGAAATTTCAGGGTTTGTGACAATGATTGCTTCATCAGCATGATACATCGCTAAAATTGCACCACGCTCGATCCCTGCTGGTGAGTCACAAATAATGTAATCAAACTCTTGTGACAATTCATCAATCACACGTGCAACACCTTCATCACTTAAGGCATCTTTATCACGGGTTTGTGACGCAGGTAATATGTATAAGTTCTCAATCTCTTTATCACGGATAAGTGCTTGTTGTAAGCGAGCTTCGTTATTGATGACATTAACAAAGTCATAGACGACGCGGCGTTCGCAGCCCATGATTAAGTCAAGATTACGTAAACCTACATCGAAATCGATCACAACAGTTTTATGACCACGTTGGGCTAATCCTGTTGCAAAAGATGCGCTGGTCGTAGTTTTACCTACACCACCTTTGCCTGACGTTACGACAACAATTTTGGCCACCGAATCCACTCCTATTTATGGTCATACGCCCCTAAAAGGGCTTTTTTGGTGTTTATAAATTAAAACTGCAAAGTTTCAAATTCAAGCTCTTGCTTGGCGTTTAAATAAATATGTACAGGTTTTTTGATCAGATCTTTAGGGATATCATCTGCAACACAATAGGTCCCTGCAATAGAGACCAGTTCTGCTTCGAGAGAATTGCAAAAAATGCGCGCTGAAGTATGTCCACCTGCACCTGCAATGACTCTACCACGTGCATTACCATAAATGTGAATATTTCCAGATGCAATCACTTCTGAGCCGCTGTTCATACCTGCATTTAAGATAATATCGCCTTGATCTTGTACCAAACATTGCCCAGTACGCAAAATCTCATCATGATAAGAGGTGATATGCGTATGCGATGTGTTTTTTTGTGGTGTTTGTATTGCAGTACTTTGGGGTTGGTCTTTGACTTCGTGAGCAATCACTTGTTCTTTAGATGCTTTAATTCGCTGTAAGGGTTGATCTGCAGGTAAAACAGGGAATTGAATCGCTCGGGCTTCATCACCCAAAAGGCCATCAATCACAGCCATAGGTTGCAGGCCTAGATCGATTAACACTTGAATTAAAGCGATGAGTTCTTGTTCAACGGTACTGTCTATAATTACCAAAGTTCCTAAATAAGAACCTTCATTGAGTGTGCTCGTCAATTGCTGTCGGATTGCATTATGGTCATTTGTGTCGAAAGTTAATCGACTAAAATTCACCATTCTGCCCGTAATCCGTATATCAGCCATAATGTATCCTTCAGGGCTTTTAAGCACTCTAGTGTGTTATAAATAAAAGCAAATGCTAGAACAAATTACATCAATTCTCTAGCTCGAATAGTAAATTTTCTTGTATTCATTCTGCTTTTTTGTTCAATTGAGCATTTTCATCCAGCATTTCTTGCCATTGCTTGACTTTGACTTGTTTACTTATTGCTTCAATGCTTTCAAATACGACAGATTTAACCAGTTCTTCCAAATATTGATTATCAATATTTAGCTCACTGACTTTTTGTGCAATCAATTGAAAATTTTCATTGGGCTGCTGAGGTGAGCCTGCTGTAAAAGGTTCGATTAAACCCGCGCTAATATTTTCTCCTAAGCGTTGTCCAATGCTCTGAATCTGTTGTTCAATCCGTCCACCGACGATCGGAATAAGGCGTAATAGCTGAGTCAACTCAGGCGTATCTTCGATGGCTTGATTGACAATAATTCCTACTTTTTGGGTAATCGCAGGTTGTTGCTGTTGTAAAGCAGTCGCCAAAGATTCTTGGAGTAGCGAGGAGAGCGTAGTCACAAATAATTGGCGGTGATGATCAACCAAATTATGAATGGTTTGTTGATGACTACTATTGGTTTTTAACTCATGTTTTAAACCGTCAAGAACAGTCAGTACCACTCGATCGGATAGCTCTTCCATGACCACGCGATAGTAAAACAAAAGTGTGCGTTGTATCTTGTCTGGGATCACCTGATATCCCATTTCATATAAGCGGTAGGCGATAATCCCAGCCCGAAATAAACGTAAAAAACGTAAATAAGGAATAATGGCTAGAATTTCATAAAAATGAACAAACGGGAACCACCACCAACGCGCATGGTGTTTATTGATGATCGCAAAAATCCAACGTACAACCAGTTCTGCAATTAGAAATATAATAAACCAAGCTTCAGTGATGATGACCCAAGGGTTTAAGTGTGTTCGATAGAAATCAAGAACGCTGAGTAGGTGAATCTGTTGAAATAACCATTCCCCAAGTGAACTCATTAGGAAAAGGTTCATCCCCAAGCAGAATAAGTTAAATACAATAATAAACACCATAAAGATGTCATAGAGCAAAAACAGTCGGAAAGGCCAACTGTTTCGATCGACACTGTGGTATTTAGATTTTGGCTTCTTATTCTGCTGAGTCATAAATTTACTTAATGTCCGATGTGGTTGTATATTTTTCTTTCATTTGCTGAATGAGCTGATCTTTTTCAGTCCAGATTTGATCGACCCATTTTTGGAAACGTTCACGAAACTCTAGATCATCCTCGTAGTTGCCCCCAAGCACCCAAGCAGGAATCTCAATTTTACGTAAATCGACAGCTATGCGGGAAACATCACCCAACCAAAAATCGCTATATTCAGGCGGGCCATCTGGATAAACAATGGTCATATCAACAAAGGCATCTACTTTATCACCCAGAATATTTAACGCCAATGCTAAACCACCCGCTTTAGGCTTAAGCAGGTTTTTATATGGTGACTGCTGTTTGGCATGTTTTTCAGGCGTAAAGCGTGTGCCTTCTAAATAGTTTAATAAAGTAAAAGGCTGACTCAGCAATTGTTCACAGGCTTTGCGTGCTTCTTGCATATCGCGTGATTTCAGTTCAGGGTTTTTTGCAATCTGCTCTTTCGTATGACGTTTCATCATTGGGAAGCCCAAAATCTTAAAGGCTTGGCCAACAAAAGGAATAAAAATCAGCTCCCACTTGGTAAAAAAGCGGGTAAGCGGCATACGGGTTAAACCAAAATATTGATTAACCGTGGTGTCGACCCAACTTTGATGATTACAAATCATCAAATATCGACCTTGTAAGCTTAGATCGAGTTTTTCATCGATGCTGATATCCCATTTTAGGTTGGGCAGTACATGCTCAATGAGTTGGTTATTTATCCCAATCCAGCTATTTGCGAGTTGGATATTCGTTTCATCGACTTTCGCAGATTTTTTGAATAATTTTGTCAAACCTAAAGCCAGCACAGGAGGGCCATGCAAGAAGGTGCTTCCTGTAATGACAGAACCAACGGTCAATCCTTTACTAATTTTTTGCAATAAAGATGCTTTTTTATTTGAGGTAGACATAAATCAAACCTTGAGTGCAAATGTTTAAAAAATAGATGGTCCAACTATAAACAACAGAAATTGAAATACAACCGTATATTTGAGGATCTTGACAATTTTTATATATTTAGATGGGTTAGAGCGCATTTCTACAAAATATTAATGCTTTTACTGAGGAATGAAACATGAATATGCAGTAAACTCAACAATGAAAATGGTGATATTATTTTTGAAAAGAGCAGTCAACGTATAACGATGAAGGAAATGTGTTGCTTTATTCAAGTAAAGTGCATCAAAGTATTACAAAAATATAAATAAACTGTTTATTATTAACAAAATATCAATGGTATGGCATCGTTTTCTCATCCATTATTCACCAAGACAACAAAATACATAGACAGGAGCTACGCAATGCGTGCATTAATGATTTCAACACTCGTAGGGGCTGGATTGGTACTTTCTGGTTGCCAAACTACTGGTAATAATATTGGCGGCGTAGAATATGATAAAGCTGCTCTAGGCGCATTGATTGGTGCTGCTGCGGGATATGGCGTTTCTAAAGGTAATGCAAATACAAGTAAGCAAAATAACCGTGCTGCAGCGATTGGTGCAGTTTTAGGTGGTGCTGGTGGTTTATATCTCGACAACAAAGAGAAAAAACTTCGTCAACAAATGCAGGGTACTGGTGTAGATGTTGGTCGTAATCCAGATGGTTCTGTTCAATTGATTATGCCTGGTAGCATTACTTTTGATACCAATAAATCAAATATCAAACCAAACTTCTATACGACTTTAAATAAAGTTGCACAAGTATTGGCTGAAGATAACCAAAGTGCGATCTTGGTAACAGGTTATACAGATAACACAGGTAATGATTCAATCAATATTCCATTATCTCAAGCACGTGCTCAATCAGTTAAAAACTATTTAGCTGGTAAAGGTGTTTCGGGTGGTCGTATTGATGCACAAGGTTATGGTTCATCAAATCCGATTGCAGACAACAGTACTGCTTCTGGCCGTGAACAAAACCGTCGTGTCGAAATCAGCATTTATGCAAAACAGTAATTTTTACTGATTTTTAAAGAACCACCTTCGGGTGGTTTTTTTATTGCTTAAATTTCTTGCGACAAGCTGTGGCGTGTTATTTGCAGAAGACATCATAATTTATACATATCCCAAGATTTATTATTGGGATTCTAAAACAGAGATGTCTATAATCATGCTCGGAAACGTGAGAGGTATTACAACGATGTCATCTGCCAGTCAATTGAATGACAAGCAACTTGAAGCCATGAAATATGTTCAAGGGCCTTTGTTGGTGCTTGCAGGTGCAGGTTCAGGTAAAACTTCGGTAATTACGAGAAAAGTTGCTTTTTTGGTGCAGCAGTGTGGTATTCCTGCTCATCGCATCACTGCAATGACTTTTACCAATAAAGCAGCACGTGAAATGAAAGAGCGTGTCAGTAAGCTCCTTTCTCGTGAAGAGGCAAAAGGGCTTTCTGTTTCGACCTTCCATACCTTCGGCTTAAATTTATTACGTTTAGAATTAAAAAACTTGCCGCTGAAAGCCAACTTCTCAATCTTAGATGCAGATGACTGTAAACGAATTTTGATGGATTTGATGCAGCGTGACAATTTATCAGGTGCTGAAAGCAAAGATTTGATTGCGAAGGCGATGCGAAAAATTTCAGATTGGAAAAACGATCTGGTTTTGCCTGAACATGCGCATTCAACCTGCGAAACGGTCGATGATGTTCAGCTTGCGCACCTCTATCAACTTTATGAGCGGAACTTACGTGCTTATAACGCAGTTGATTTTGATGATTTGATTGTGATGCCAACGCGTTTACTTCAGGAAAATGCGGAAGTGCGTGATAAATGGCAAAACCGAGTCCGTTATTTGCTGGTGGATGAATATCAAGATACCAACACCGCCCAATATACCTTAGTTAAGCTCTTAGTCGGGGTGATGGGACAGTTCACTGCGGTTGGAGATGATGACCAATCCATCTATGCATGGCGTGGAGCAAAGCCTGAAAACATGGCTTTACTCAAAGAGGATTTTCATAATCTGAAAGTGATTAAGCTTGAGCAAAACTATCGCTCGACTAGCCGTATCTTAAAAG
This sequence comes from Acinetobacter sp. 2JN-4, assembly GCF_003687745.1. Taxonomy (NCBI): domain Bacteria; kingdom Pseudomonadati; phylum Pseudomonadota; class Gammaproteobacteria; order Moraxellales; family Moraxellaceae; genus Acinetobacter; species Acinetobacter sp. 2JN-4. Next base: position 17,889 of record NZ_RDNY01000013.1, read on the forward strand.
CTGCCAATGCCGTAATTGAAAATAATCCACACATTTTTGACAAGAAGTTGTGGAGTGATAAAGGGCATGGTGAAACCATTCGTATTATCACCTGTTTAAATGATGATGATGAAGCTGAACGTGTGGTTAAAGACTTAATCACACATAAGCTCATGAATGGTAAAAGTTGGAAAGATTATGCTGTGCTCTATCGTGGTAATTTCCAAGCACGTGTCTTAGAAACCCAACTGCGTCAACTACAGATTCCTTATAAATTATCGGGTGGCCAATCATTCTTTGCGCGTGCTGAAATCAAAGATGTGATGAGCTATTTACGTTTAATCATCAATCCTGAAGATGACAGTGCTTTCTTACGAATTATTAATACCCCAAAACGTGCCATTGGTCCGGTCACTTTAGAAAAGCTCGGGTTATTTGCACAAGAGAATACCTTGTCATTGCTAACAGCATCATCAGATCAACGTTTGTCGATGGTGTTGCCAAAGAAAGCGACAACACAATTGCATGAGTTCGCTGATTTTATTGCAACATTCACCCGTGAACTTTTAGATGATGATGAACCTGTACCTAAAGTTCGTCAGATGATCAATGAAGCTGGCTATATTGATTATGTGCGTGAACAAGCGGCGACACCAGCACAAGAAAAAACCAAGATAGATAATATTGAGACGCTATATACCAGTATCCAAAACCTGATCAATCGTGCTGACGATGTCGATGAGAAAAATATTGAAAGCGTGATTCGTAAACTAGTGTTGTTGGATATGCTCGAACAGCAACAAGAGGAAGAGGACACTGATAAGGTGAACCTATTGACGCTGCATGCAGCCAAAGGTTTGGAGTTTCCTTATGTCTATATGATTGGTTTGGAAGAAGAGTTACTGCCACATAAAAACTCGATTGCAGCGGAGACTATCGAAGAAGAACGTCGTTTGATGTATGTGGGGATTACCCGTGCGCGTCAGGGCTTAACACTGACACTCGCAGAGCAGCGTAAAAACGGTGGACAAATGCGTCAGATGACGCCAAGTCGCTTCTTGGATGAGTTACCGCAAGATGAGTTGGAATGGCATGGTCGTAAGAAGAAACTTGCGCCAAATGTTGACCCGAAAGAGCAGGCGCAACATTATCTCGCAAATTTAAAAGCTTTATTGAAACGTTAAGAAAGTGTAAGTAGGAAGTCGAAATGAAAGTCCAAGTTAAAGTATTAGATGCACGTTTAGGTCAAGAGTGGGCATTGCCTTCTTATGCGACGACAGGTTCAGCAGGTTTAGATTTACGTGCTTGCTTGGATGAAGCGATTGAGATTGCTGCAGGTGAAACGGTTTTAGTCAAAACTGGCTTGTCGATTTACATTGAAGATCCAAATTTTGCGGGTTTGATTTTACCGCGTTCTGGTTTAGGTCATAAGCACGGTATCGTGTTGGGTAACTTGGTTGGTTTGATTGATTCAGACTATCAAGGTGAGTTGATGGTGTCTGTTTGGAATCGTGGACAAAACACCTTCCGTTTAGAACCTGGCGAGCGTTTAGCACAATATGTGCTCGTACCTGTTGTACAAGCACAATTTGAACAAGTGAATGAATTTGTTGCGACTGAGCGTGGTGCAGGTGGTTTTGGACATACAGGCCAACAATAACGTTTCAACAGATCTTTAAAAATGCAATGTTCTCGCGTGGAACGTTGCATTTCTCATATTGATTGTTACTTAAAACTATATTAAAAAGCAGCTGACGATTTATTTATTTTAATTTTTCTCAACAAGGGTACGTTAATTTCTTAATAGTAATATTTTTTGAATAGTCTTTCGATTATAAAAAATAGGGGCTTACTGTGAATATAAAACATACATTTCCTCTGAATATTTTTCGTGCTTATGATATCCGGGGAAAGCTAAGTAATTTAACACCTCATGTTATTCGTTCAATTGCTTACGCTTTAGTACTACAGTATAAAAAAGCTGAACAAAACCAAATCGTAATAGGGTACGATGCGCGTTTAACCAGTCCAACTTATGCCAATATTATTCAGCAAATATTTGAACAACAGGGTTTTAAAGTCACCAACATTGGGTGTTGTTCATCACCAATGATGTATTATATTGCAAGAGATTATGGTGGTAATGGCATCATGGTCACTGCAAGTCATAACCCAAAATCGGATAATGGGATTAAGTGGATTTTGAGCGGTGAACCACCGAATCCTGAAGCGATTCAAAAAATCGGTCAATTGGCTCAAATCTCTTTGTCTGATTTAAATCAAGTACATGATTTGGAAAATGTCTTGCATAAGATTATTCCTCAGTACTGTTTGCAGTATCAGCAATCATTACTCAGCGATATTGATCTATCACGTCCTTTGAAAGTTGTTTTAGATGGTTTACATGGTTCGGCTGGTCGTTGTGCAAAACAGGTTTTAGAAAAGTTAGGCTGCGAGGTGATTGCTTTACGCTGTGAGGCAAATGGGGATTTTCCAGATCATGCTCCAGATCCATCGCATGCAGCACATTTAAGACAATTACAAGCTGCAATTATTTCTGAAAAAGCAGATTTAGGCATTGCTTTAGATGGAGACGGGGATCGGGTGGTTCTACTGGACGAACAGGCACATATTATTAGCCCTGATCGTTTATTGTCTTTGTTCGCACAGATGTGTTTGTTACAACATCCACATAAAGAAATTGTATTTGATGTGAAGTGTTCTCGGATGGTTGCAGATACAGTGCAGCAACTCGATGGACAAGCGAAAATGATTCGTACAGGTAGTAGTTTCTTACGTGCTTATTTATCACAGTCGCAAGGCGAAGCCGTGTTTGGCGGGGAATATGCTGGTCATTATGTCTTTAATGATGGGCGTGGTTTTGGCTATGACGATGGTTTATACGCCGCATTGCGTGTAATGGAGTATTTTACCCAATCCAATGCAGGCAGTTTTTCTGAATTATTCGCGATTTATCCTGAACGATATTGCACCGAAGATACCTATATCAGTACGCACGAGGCGAATCCTAAACAAGTTTTAAATGATATTGAGATTTTAAGTCATCGTTTAGGTGCTCGTTTAAGTAAAATTGATGGCGTAAGACTTGATTTTGACGATGGTTTTGGCATTATTCGAGCATCTAATACGGGTGAGTATTTTACCGTTCGTTTTGATGCAGATAACCCAGATCGATTAATTGAGATTCGCCAAGAATTTGTTTCTATGTTGCAAGATCAATATCCTCTAATTGCACAAGAACTCGCACAGGCTTAATAAGGAGAGATACATGCCACCTCACGAGCATATCGGCATTGATAAAGCTAAAATTTTGATTGAAGCTTTGCCGTACATCCAACGTTTTGCAGGCAAAACTTTGGTGGTGAAATACGGTGGCAATGCCATGACTGATCCAGAGTTGGAAAGTTCATTTGCTCGAGACATCGTGTTATTAAAAACAGTGGGTTTAAATCCAATTGTGGTGCATGGTGGTGGCCCTCAAGTTGACTCATTATTAAAGCGTTTAGGACAGGAATCAGACCGTATTGATGGTATGCGTGTCACCGATCAGGCGACGATGGAAGTTGTCGAAATGGTCTTGGGCGGTAGTGTCAATAAGTCCATCGTGAACTTGATTAATCAACATGGTGGTCGTGCCATTGGTTTAACGGGTAAAGATGGAAATTTGCTTCGCGCGCGTAAATTGTTGATGGAAAAGCAAGAAGCAGATGGTTCAATCTCTCAAATTGATTTGGGCATGGTTGGTGAAGTCACAGGCGTTAAAACGGATGTGCTTGAGATGTTTACCCAAGGTGATTTTATTCCCGTGATTGCCCCGTTGGGTGTTGATGACGAAGGCAATACCTATAATATCAATGCTGACTTAGTGGCTGGAAAAGTTGCAGAAGCGTTAGGTGCAGAGAAACTGATTTTACTCACCAATATTACTGGTGTACTTGATGAAAACAAAAACCTGCTGACTGGATTAAGTACCCAAGAAGTAGATCGTTTAATTGAGACAGGTGTAATTTATGGTGGGATGATTCCTAAAGTTGGCTGTGCACTGGATGCGGTCAAAGGTGGTGTGGTAAGTGCACATATTGTCGATGGTCGTGTTCCACATGCGACTTTATTAGAAATTTTTACCGATCATGGTGTTGGTACGTTGATTACTAATCGTATGAAGCATTAAATATTCAAACAAAGATGAAAGAGACCTCATATAGGTCTCTTTTTTGTCATTAGCTCTTCATATATTAGTCATGGCAATGTCATTTAAGCAATTTAAGGTAAGTCTAGTCATAAGGAGCTTTCATTATGCTAGAAAAATTAAATCAATATCGCCAGAACTTAACTTTACCTTTACGTCAAAAACCTTCACAAACCCAATTCCGTTTTGAATGGGTAGATAATTTAAAAGAATTACAACAAGTACAACGTTTTAGAGCGACGCAATTTAGCCATCAATTTGGAATGACTTTTGAAGATGGAATTGATCAAGATCTTTATGATTTTGGTTGTGAACATGCTGTGTTACGTGAGAAATGGACAGGGGAGATCGTGGCGTATACACGGCTTAAATTGTTCCAAGGACATGAAATTGGACAAAGCTACAGTGCACAAGAGTTTGATGTGGTCCCACATTTTTCACATTTGCCGAATGTATTGGAAATCGGACGAACCTGTGTTCATCCGCAATTCCGTTCAGGTAAAGCTTTATCCATGTTATGGCTGAATTTAGCCCCGAAAGTTCTTTGGTCAATGCGTGCTAAGTATTTAATGGGCTGTGTCAGTATTCATCTTGAAGATAATTTAGCTCGTGCCTACTACACACACCGTCAAATTCAACAACTTGCTGCACATCAGAGCATTGATATCCGCTCAAAACGTGCTTTTGAGCCAGAACGCCCTGATTATAGTTTTCCGCAAGATGAGCGCATGCCTAAATTATTTCAAACGTATTTAGGGATGCAGTCAAAGTTATCAAAACAAGCATTCTATGATGAAGATTTTAAATGCTTAGACTATTTCGTATTCTTAGAAGTGAATAAAATTGCAACCTCATTTGTGATGAATAAAATGGTACAACGCTAGTGCTTTGTCATATTTAATCTCATTCTGTGCACATATTGAGATTTACAAGGCATCTAGGGCTCATGCACAATAGACAAAGATGTCATAAAGTTAAAAGATATGTGCCAACTATTAGGAATGAACTGCGCTACGCCGACAGATATTACTTTTTCCTTTCGTGGTTTTTCCCAACGAGCAGGTGTCACGTCTGATCATTGCGATGGCTTTGGTATCGCTTTTTTTGAAGATAAAGCCTGCCGTTTATTTGTGGATAATCAATCCGCAGTTGAGTCACCAATTGCAGATTTGGTGCGTAACTATCCAATCAAATCACGTAATGTCATCGCGCATATTCGAAAAGCCACTCAAGGTAAAATTACCTTAGAAAACTCGCATCCTTTTTTACGTGAGTTATGGGGTAGACATTGGATATTTGCACACAATGGTGATTTACACGATTTTAACCCAGTATTAAGTGGACGCTTTGAACCTGTAGGCAATACCGATAGTGAGTATGCGTTTTGTTACTTATTAGATCAAATGGTTGAGGCGTTTGGCTATACTGAGCCTAGCCTTGAAGATCTCTTTTCTCTGTTAGAACGTATCGCCCCTCAAATCGCTGAACATGGCACATTTAATTTCTGCTTATCCAATGGTCAAGCACTATTTAGTTATGCCACCACCAAACTGCATTGGCTTGTGCGAGAGTATCCATTTCAACATGCACATTTGATTGATTTGGATGTGGAAGTCGATTTTAGTGAAGTGACAACAGCAGAAGATCGGGTCGCTGTGATTACCACTGAGCCTTTAACTCATAATGAGGAGTGGACGGCTTTTCAAGCGGGTGAAATGATTTTATTCCAAGATGGAAAATCGATTAAACATGCATTAACGCGCGTTGAACGACTTATTCGTGAAGCAGAAAATCCATCACTAAAACGGGTCACTAAAGCCGATCAATATTAGACTCTTTGTATTATTCCCATCTCGAGAAAAATGGATTTATAAAACAAATCTATCCATTTATAAAAATGAAGTAGCATTGCTCAAATGTAGGTGTTTTCTTAATTTAAAGATGTATATATCTTATATATTTCAATAAAATTAGATAGATAATTTTTCTAACTGGTTAAAAAATACTTGAGTGTTTTAGTGGGTGAAAAATTTAAAATAAATATAAAACAATAGGTTAATTTATTTATTTGAAAAATATGTAAAATCTGACAAAAATGCTTTGTTTTTATTTGTCTCCTTTATCGATATTATTCTTTTATTCAATAAATAATATTGATCTTGGGGGATTCTGGGGATGAAATGGTCTGTTGATTATAATACAGGTATTGAAGTTATTGATGATCAACATCGTCGTATTCTAGATTATATTAATGAAATAGATGAATTAAAACACAGCAATGATCGGGTAAAAATGAAAGGTGTATTGGATAATATTATTGACTATACCCAATCCCATTTCACGTTTGAAGAAAGTTTACAAGAAGAAGCGAACTATAAATATCGTGTACCTCATAAACGTGTCCATGACTTATTTATCAAGAAGATAGAAGTTTATCGAGAGCGTTTTGAATTGGGACAGGAAATCGATAAAGAGTTACATGAAGCACTGTCTAAATGGCTGATTAATCATATTCGTCATGATGATGCTGATTATGTTGGTGCAGTCAAAGAGAATATGATAGGTATCATTAAGGAAAATGAAAAGAAAAAAGGTAAAAATTGGTTTTCTCGGTTTTTTTCATAATAACAAGATAATAAGAAAAGACCCTTTATCATAGAAAAATAAAAAGGTGAGTATCAGTGTAAATAAGGGGTCTAATGAGTAAAATAATAATTCATGCGCGGCAAATCATCTAGATGGTGGTTTGCCTTTTTCTTTCTCTATCTTTTATTTTGATTTTCAGGCTTGAGAAAGGCAAAATAGATTGAATATTTCATTGTAAGCACCATAAAGTGCAATGAGTTCAAAGATTTTTCAAGGAATGCATTATGCAGGACACAACTCTGTCACGCTGGTTAGCTCCAGTGATGGCGTTTTGCTTATCTTTTGTCATGATTACCACTTTAGCCCCTACGGTTGGCGTCCAAATTGATCGTCAATTGGATTTCTGGTTGTTATGGTTAGGCACAATGTTTTTATTGGCGTTGCCCATTGCTTATCTTGAAATTGCTTTAGCAAAGCGATCACAGACAACAGCATTGCAAGCATTATCCATACTCACACGTGATGCTGATGCGTCACCAAGATGGCGTATTGTTGGCTGGTTAGCAGTTGTTTTTATCCCGTTTTTTGCGGGTAGTGTTTTAACAACAGCAAGCAGTGTGGTGAGTCCACAAATTGCATTCGATCTTTCTGATCAAGTCTTTTTTGCTATTTTTGCCGTTATTGCACTCGGTCTATCCTTTATTCCACGCCAGTTTTTACTTGCGTTGACAACCTTGGGTGTGGTTGCAGCTTTTATCCTTGCAAATGTTATGGGTACTGAGCTATCTGCATGGCATTGGACCAGTATTGAATTTAAAGAGTGGGGCAATGCCACTGTGCTTGCGTTAGTCGCAAGTGGTTTAGGGCTTGGTTTATATTGGCAAAGTAGCTTATCAACTGTGAAGCAGCAGCCAGCAGCGACTACAGCTGTATTACCGATTTGGGTTGCTCAGTTACTTGCAGTGATTGCTTTTGGTTTCTTCTCTGTTCAGGCTCAGTTTCCAGCATTGGCATGGGTGTTCGCTGCAATCATGACGGCAGCATTGTTGATTCAATTGACGAGAGAACAATTAGCACAGCGTCAACTCGCTCCTGTCATCCAATGGGCGATTATTGTTGCTGCGATCGCAGTGTGGGCTATTCCACAAGTTGAACAAATTTTTAATACGTTGCTAATGTTATGGGGCTTGGCGATTTGCTTAATCTATGCTGTTTTTGCTGGCTGGATTATGAAGATCAGTCATTTACGTAAAGCGATGGGTTTTAGCAATGAGTTGTTTTATAACTTATGGCGTATTGCTGTACGTGTGGTCTTACCACTTTCAATAGTCTTAGCGGCTATTGCTGTGATCGGACAGAGTCTTTAATGGAACAAATGAAGCAAGTTTGGGTTGCTTATAGCAACCCTGAGCAACAGTTTCATATTACAGTTGCATTTGTTGAAGGGATGACGGCATTACAAGCCATTCAGAACAGTGGTTTAGCCGATCAAGTCAATTTACCTGAACCTTTACAACTCGGTGTCTTTGGTACAAAGATTGAAGCTGAAACCATTCTTCAAGCAGGCGATCGGGTTGAAATTTACCGTGCGTTGACGATTAACCCAAACGATATTCGGCGTAAACGAGCTGCTAAAAACCCAGTAGGGCGTTTCGCCAAAGGTAATCGTTTCAAACTATGAGCTTGATAAATAAAACCCCTCACGAATGATTCGATGAGGGGTTTTATTTTATAGCAAAGCGACTATAGTGGTGGTGCAGTCAAAATCGCTTCTTTTGATGCGGGTAAGCCAGGTTGTGATTCTGGAATCGTATCTAAACCTTCGATACGCTCTACATTTCCACCTGCATCAAAGTAAATTTTTAGATGTTGGCCATGTGCTGCAGGTATTTTTGCTTTTTTTGCATAAGTGCCTGGGATATAGTTGTAGATATAGTCCCAACGTTGAGGATTCAGTGGATCTGAAACAGTCGGGCTTCCTAGCAAGAAACGGACTTGCTGGAAACTCATGCCGACTTGTACCTGAGATGCTTGTGCCTTGGTTAAGGGCGTTCCTTGTGGAATGTCGACTTTATAAACACCAAAGACAGAACAACCGCTTAGTACTGAAGTGACGAATAACGCCAGCATGATTTTTTGCATTTTGCTACACTATCCTGATAAATGATGATGCATTTGATCCGAGGATAGATCATACTGCATCTAAACTCTATTTCCTATTCCAACTTAAGATTTGTTGAGAGACCTTTTTTCATGCCTATTTCCAATCAAGACTTACGCAAAGCTGGACTTAAAGTTACCCTTCCTCGTATTAAGATTTTGGAATTATTAGAAAATTCAAAACAACACCATTTAAGCGCAGAAGATATTTATAAAACTTTGCTTGAACAAGGTGAAGATGTCGGTTTGGCGACAGTTTACCGTGTGTTAACACAATTTGAAGCTGCAGGTATTATTCAGCGTCATCATTTTGAAAATAATCATTCAGTTTTTGAAATCATGCAAGAAGATCATCACGATCATTTGGTTTGCTTAAATTGTAATAAAGTGATTGAATTTACAAATGATATTATTGAAAGTGAGCAGCATTCAGTTGCAGAAAAGCATGGCTTTACTTTAACTGGGCACTCTTTGAACCTTTATGGATATTGCAAAGATACTGAATGCCAAGAGACTTATCGTAAAAAATAAGTTTAATTCGGTTAAAACTGATTAGTTCACTAAAAATGAACAATTAAAAAAAGGAAGGTTACAAAAACCTTCCTTTTTTCATGGGCTTCAGAAGGCTATTGACCATCAAAGGTAATATTGCGACTCGCATTTAAGAGTTGATCAGCCCCTTCTTCTGAAAGTTTAATGGTGAGACGTAAATCATTTGGTGAGTCCGCATGTTTAAGTGCATCTTTATAAGTGATTTCACCTGATTTATAGAGGTCGAATAAGGCTTGGTCAAAGGTTTGCATGCCAAGTTCACGCGAACGTTTCATCAGATCTTTGATCTCATGAATCTCACCTTTACGGATATAATCAGCTAATAATGGTGTATTGATTAAAATTTCAATTGCCGCACGTCGTGAATTGCCATCTGGTGTTGGAATCAATTGCTGAGCAACCATTGCTTTTAAATTCAGTGACAAATCCATATATAGTTGCGTATGACGATCTGCTTCAAAAAAGTGAATAATACGGTCAAGTGCTTGGTTGGCATTGTTGGCGTGTAGGGTTGCCAATACCAAGTGACCAGTTTCTGCAAAAGCAATTGCATAGTCCATGGTCTCACGAGAACGAATCTCACCAATCAAAATAACATCTGGTGCCTGACGTAGTGTATTTTTTAAAGCAACTTCAAATGAGTCAGTATCAATACCGACTTCGCGTTGCGTGACGATACAACCTGCATGTTGATGTACAAATTCAATAGGGTCCTCGATGGTAATAATATGACCTTTGGAGTTGTGGTTACGGAAACCAATCATCGAAGCCAAAGAGGTAGATTTACCTGTTCCTGTTGCACCAACAAAGATAATAATGCCGCGCTTGGTCATGGCAAGATCTTTGAGTACGGTTGGAAGTTTCAACTCATCCATCGTTGGAATGACGGTTTCAATTCGACGTAATACCATACCTGGCATATCACGTTGTTGAAATGCACTGACACGGAAACGTGCGGTTTTTTCACGATTCATAATCGCAAAGTTGCATTCACGTGTTTCCGCAAATTCTTTACGTTGTTTATCACTCATAATTGAGTGCAGTAACTGACCGACGATTTCACCTGATAATTTTGTTTTGGCTACAGGGATAATCTGTCCGTTAATTTTCATCGATGGTTCAACGTCATCAGTGACAAATAAGTCAGATGCATTTTGTTGAATCATCAAATTGAGCAAGTCATTAAAGTCCATGAGATTTCTCTAATCCTTTTATAATTTTTATAGGAATGATTCGGGTTGTTTGGCGGCTGTACGTGCCGTTTGAGGGCTAATCAGACCTTTAGAAACCAGTGCTTTAAGACTCTGATCGAGTGTGGTCATGCCGTAGTTGGCGCCTGTTTGAATCGCTGAGTACATTTGCGCGACTTTGTTTTCACGAACAAGGTTACGAATCGCAGGAATCCCGATCATGATTTCATGTGCTGCCACACGACCACCACCATTCTTTTTCAATAAGGTTTGGGAAATTACCGCTTGTAATGATTCTGATAACATCGCACGAACCATGTCTTTTTCTTCAGCAGGGAAGACGTCGATCACACGGTCAATGGTTTTGGCTGCTGAAGTGGTATGCAGTGTACCAAAGACCAAGTGACCTGTTTCCGCTGCGGTTAACGCAAGACGAATGGTTTCTAAGTCACGCATCTCACCGACTAGAATAATATCAGGGTCTTCACGCAATGCTGAACGAAGTGCCGCATTAAAACCATGGGTGTCACGATGCACTTCACGTTGGTTGATCAGACATTTTTTAGACTGATGTACAAATTCGATTGGGTCTTCAACCGTTAAGATATGGTCATAACGATTTTCATTGATATAGTCAATCATCGCCGCAAGGGTGGTCGATTTACCCGAACCTGTTGGCCCTGTAACCAATACAATACCACGTGGATAATCGCAGATTTGCTTAAAAATTGTACCTAAACCTAAGTCTTCCATCGTCAAAACTTTAGATGGGATGGTACGGAAGACAGCACCAGCACCACGGTTTTGGTTAAATGCGTTCACACGGAAACGGGCAATGTTTGGGACTTCAAATGAAAAGTCGGTTTCAAGGTCTTCTTCAAAATCACGACGTTGTTTGTCATTCATGATGTCATAAACGAGACGATGGACATCTTTGTGCTCTAGAGCGGGTAGATTAATTCGGCGAACCTCACCATCTACACGAATCATCGGTGGCATGCCCGCCGAAAGGTGCAAATCCGATGCACCATTTTTTACTGAAAAGGCGAGTAATTCTGTGATATCCATAATTTCCCCGAAACAATTAAAAAAGTAATTCATTATTTTGTAGAATAATATAAGACTTTCCCCGAAGCTTACCAAGACTTCTGATTGTGGTTATGCAAAAAAAGATGTCGTGAATGAGAACTGTGTCAATGAATTTACTCCAACAGCAGCGCCAACAAGTATTAAGCCAAATCGAACAGGCTGGTCAGCGAGTTAATCGAACGGCAGCATCTGTACAATTATTGGCTGTCTCCAAAACGCATCCGAGTAGCAGTCTCCAAGAAATGTACGCGGCTGGACAACGTTGTTTTGGCGAAAATTATTTGCAGGAAGCTTTAGAAAAAATAGATGAGCTAAAAGATTTAGAGATCGAATGGCATTTTATTGGTCATGTACAACGCAATAAAACCAAACAGTTAGCGGAAAAATTTGATTGGGTGCATGGGGTAGATCGGTTGATTATTGCTGAGCGACTATCCAATCAACGTTTAGAGACCCAAATGCCATTGAATATTTGTCTTCAAGTGAATATTGACGGACAAGACTCTAAGGATGGTTGTCAGCCTGATGAAGTGGCGGAGTTGGTTCAGCAAATCAGCCAACTGCCCAATCTGCGCTTACGTGGTTTGATGGTGATTCCTGCACCTGAAAATCATGCTGCGTTTGCTGATGCTCAAGCTTTATTTGAGCAAGTAAAGTCTCAACACGCACAGCCTCAAGATTGGGATACTTTAAGTATGGGGATGTCCGGTGATTTAGACGCTGCTATTGCGGCGGGTTCAACGATGGTCAGAGTTGGGACAGCGTTGTTTGGTGCGAGGGATTATTCAGTTTAGTCTTGATTATCATCTAATTCGGCAAGATAACTCCAGAATTTAATATGTTTTGGAGTTTCCTGTGATTGGTCATAGAGCTTTTTATCAAGATTAAATTCATTACAAAAGTAATTTATTAGGTTTGTTCCATAATAAATAATATCTGTTTGCATTATTGAAAATACAGGATTTCCGCTTTCAAGTGGTGTGGTGGGAATATAACGATGAGCATAAATAGGGATCATTTGCGGATAAGCCTTAAAATTATCCTCAAATATTGCCAGACGGTCTGCGATTTCCTCTGGTGCTGCTCCCCATCGATCTAACCAGAAGCCATTTTGAATATCGAATGCAATTCCTTCCTTAGGCCAGCTGAGCTTTTCAATAAGAATATGTTTTGCTTTATCTTTATAAAGTGCTTCTCTCCAATGAGGAAATTCCCATTCATTTTCCGAGACAGGCAGTCCATGCTTTAAAAAATGCTTCAGATCAGGAGGAAAGTGGAATGCAAAAAGTTGTTCTATTGCTTCAAGTTCTACATTTGTGAGGCCGACTTCAAAGCAGATTCCTTTATTTAACATTTCATGGTGTAGTAATTGAATATTCATTTTCACCCCACCACTTCAATCCGACTTGATCCTGAACCAATTGGTTGTACCTGAATCTGTACAGGGATACGTTCATGCATTTCTTGAATGTGTGAAATTAAAATGACTTTACGCCCTTGGCTTTGCAGTTGATCGAGTGCATTCATGACCATATGCAACGAAGATGCATCCAGAGTCCCGAAGCCTTCATCAATAAACAGCGATTCGATTTTCATCGAACCAGAAGCCATACTAGCAATTGCCAATGAAATCGCAAGGGCAGTGAGGAATGATTCACCACCAGAAAGTGAAGCAACAGAGCGGGTTTCGCCATCCATATCATGATCAATAATGGCAAGACTGAGTGAATTATCCAAACGTTTGAGGGTATAGCGTTGCGATAACATCGCCAGCTGTTGATTGGCATATTCCAATAAAATATCGAGATTATATCGCTGTGCTAAATCACGGAAATCTTTGCCTTTTGAATCTCCGATGAGACTGGAAATCTTACTCCAGCGGTGTTCTTGCTGCTGGATTTGTTGAATTTGATCAGCAAACTGTTTTTGTTTGGCGAGGTTTTGTTGATGTAATTCTAGTTGAACTCTGATTTGATCTCGTTGATCTGTCACTTGCTGTAAATTTTTTTGATTGCCATCCATTAATTCAATCAGTTGTTCGGCTTGAATATTCGGCTGCTGTTGTAGATGTGCATTTCGTTGTTCTTGAATTGTTTTAAGTGCGTAGTCTGCTTCACTCAAGAGACGATCTGCATTTTGTATGGCTAAGCGAATCTGCTGTTCTTGGATGGATGAAATTGCAAGTAACTCGCTAAGTTGGCTTTCAGTAAAATGTTCGTGTTGAGTCAGCCATGTCGCTACTTCAGCTTTACATTGCTCAAGTGAATGATGATTCTGCTGCTGTTGCGCTTTAAGTTGTTCCAATTCATTTTTTTGCTGTTCAAAATTTTGACGGGATTGCTCAAAACTTTGCTTCATTTGCTGATATTGGCGCTGCAATTGCTGACGTTGTTGATCATGTTGAGTTAACCATTCATTGGCTTTGAACTCAGTTGAACCCGTCATGATAACGATCAGTTGATTGGCTGCTTCAGTATTTTGTTTACCGTTGGCTTCGATATCTTTTAATTGTTGTTTTAAATCGGTGTGTTGTGCGGTTAATCCAGCCAAATTCGATTTTAATAAGCTCAATTGTTGATCCGCATGCTCCTTTTGCTTGATGAGACTTTCAGCTTGATCAAGTTGCTGATTACGCTGCTGCAAACACTGCAAAATTTGCTGTGAAAATGACAAGGTTTGCGCAGACCATGATATTTTCTCATCGGGATTCAGGCAGTCAACGATATGCTGAATGTGTTGTTGTAACTGTTGTACTGTTTCAAGTTGATGACGTGTATTTTGAATGATCTGCGTTAGGTTGTATTGATCTTTATGGGCTTGGCTGAGTCGTTGTAGATCTATTTCAATCTGTTGTTTAGATTGCGTTGATTTAGTAACTAAAAGTTGCAGCGATGCTATGATTTCATGCTGAGCCAAATTGAAATCCAGTTGAATTTCGGATTGCACTATAAGCTGCTGTAATTGATGATCCTGAAATTTTAATTTTTCACTGATCTGTTGCAAAGCGTTTTGTAATTGTACTTGTTCAGTCTGAATCTGAGTCAATTGTTGCTGTGTGGTTTGCCAAAGTTGGAAACACTGCTGTTCCTGCTGAATTGCTTGTTGTTCTTGCTGCTGTTGAAGCTCATACAACGCTTTAGAAATCTGACTGGCATCATCACGGTAGGGGTGTTCGGTACTACCGCAAACTACACAGGCTTCACCTTGTTTCAGTTGAGCGCGTAAATGTTCAATATTTTCTGCATGTAATAAACGTTGTTGCTGCAAGATATCTTGTAATTTTTCACGTTCATTTTTTGCAGATTGATAATCTTGCTCAGTTTTTTTCTTATTCTGTTCAAGCTGTTGAGATTGCTGCTGTACAGTCTCGAATTTGCTTTGCAAAGACAAGACTTCATTTTTTAATTCAAAATAGTGCTGAAGTTTTTGCTGAATAATATCGAGTTGATTTAGTCGATTCTGTTGTTGTTCTCTTAATTTCTGTTTTTGCTCAAGCTGAATATCGATCTGCTGCGCCGTTCCAAATTGTTGAACTAAATCATTTAGCCTCATTTGATTTTGATCGAGTTTGGCTTGGGCGTGTTGAATATTACCTAAAGCATTTTCAGCTTTTTGGTATTGTTGGATAAATTGTTTGAGTTGTTGGATATGCGCATTTAAACCTTTATCTAAAGGAGAAAATTGAATGCTTTGTTGGCGTTGCTCAGCGCATATTTTTTGTTGTTCCACGAGCTTTTGAATGTTTAGCTCGAACTGCTGCCGCTGGGTTTGTAAAGGCTGTTGCTGATTTTCAATTTGGGTTAATCGATTTTTGGTTTTGTTATAGTCGTCTTTAATGTGTTCGCGTTTTTGCAAATATGTTCTTAAATCGGCAAGTTCTTTGTGGTGCTTTTGTTCAAAATTTAGAAATTGATTTAATGCCGTTTCTGCTTGGGTATAAAGCGTTTTCTCTTGCTCGAATTGTGTGGTTAAAGCAGCGAAACTATTTTGTTTTTGCTGAATCTGAGGTTCGAGCTGCTGTTGATTTTTTTGAATTTGCTGTTGTTGAAAGACCACTGGTCGTATAGCAGAGAAAGTATCAAGTTGTAGCAGGCGTTGACGGTCAGCCGCTAAATTTTCATGGGTTTTGAGTTGAGTGTCGTGGTACTGCTGTTTTAAGACAATCTCACTTTCCAG
Source organism: Acinetobacter sp. 2JN-4 (assembly GCF_003687745.1). Classification (NCBI taxonomy): domain Bacteria; kingdom Pseudomonadati; phylum Pseudomonadota; class Gammaproteobacteria; order Moraxellales; family Moraxellaceae; genus Acinetobacter; species Acinetobacter sp. 2JN-4. Next base: position 33,831 of record NZ_RDNY01000013.1, read on the forward strand.
CTTATGTTTTTGTTCAAACCATTGCTGTTGTTGTTTAAGTTGATTTTTTTCATTTTCAAATTGTTGAACTTGTTGTTGTAGCTGTTGAAATTTATTTTTTAGCTCAGCAATTTCCTCATCCGAACGGATTTCAATATGACCTAACACATTTTCCAGTTGTTTACGTTGATTGCTAATTTCTTTCGTTTTTTCAAATGCCAATTGACCAATCTTCGCAAAGATACTGGAATTGGTCAGATATTCTAATAATTCACCACGTTCATTATCACGGGCTTTGAGAAAAGCGGTCACTTCGGACTGTGCCAGCAAAACTGCACGTGTAAATTGCTCAAAACTGAGTTGCGTGATTTGTTGAATATGATTTTCTACGGCTTTGGTTTTATCGGCAATGACCACACCATCGGTTAAGCATTTCAGCGAGCGCTGTACGCTTTGTAATTTACCATTGGCATTTTCACGCGCGCGTTTAATTTCCCAACGGGCTAAATAATGTTTTTGATCTTGTGCCACAAAACACAGTTCAGCAAATCCATGACCAGTACCACGCCGTAACACTGTGAGAGGAGAATTAGTGAGTAATTCTGAACCGTCCACATCCAAGAGTTTGCCATCACTGTCTTTAAGTCTTGGAATTTTATTAAATAGCGCAAGACACATGGCATCTAAAATAGTGGATTTACCTGCGCCAGTTTTTCCAATAATCGCAATCAACCCAGCATTGGCTAAAGGCTCAGTTTCAAAATCAATAAAATGTTCACCTGCTAGAGATGCCAAATTTTTAAGTCGGATCGATAAAATTTTCATGGCAGCTCTTTAGTTACGGTGATCATCTTCAAGTTGTTTTTGTGCTTCGGCAACCAAGCTTAGGAAGTCTTTGCTGACGTCATCATCAACGCTATAACCTTTTTTTTGCCAAATTTGCTGAAATAGTTTTTCAGGCGTTGGTGGTTCAAGGCTAATACTTTGCTTCATCTCAGCATTATTTTCATTGGATAAGTATTGTCTTGAAATCCGCACTAAACGATAGCGATCTTTGGGTAAGGCATCTTCAAACTGTTGTCTAAGATTGGGTTGAGGAGGGGTTGCCGTATGATATTCAATATCGACATATTCTCGATGATCAATATTCTCAATCACTTCGTTCGCTAAACTTTTTAGGCGTTGCATCACTTCAGTGAGTTCACCTTTAATTTTATGAAGTTGAATGGATCGTGGGATAGCGATGGCTTCAAATTCAAATTTATTTTGGTCTTTTTCTGGATCAATGGTGACTTCAACCACTTGGTGTTTATAGTTGATTTCACTAAATGACAGAGGAATAGGTGAGCCACTGTAACGAATATGCGGATGTTGTACTTTTTGTGGTTTATGTAGATGGCCCAAAGCCACATAATCAATCACATCATCAAATAGCGTGGTGGAAAGTGCTTCTTCATTACCAATGATAATTGGTCGTTCTGAATCTGAAGTTTCGCCGCCTTGCATATGTGCATGGGACATCAGGATGAGGGCTTGATCATCGGTTTTTCTGCGTTTTGCCTCAGCGATCAATTGTTGATGTAAATAGGCAATCGCACTTTGGCTTTCCGTGGTGTGTTCATTAAAACCTGTAATTTCGGCTGATCGTAAAAATGGCAGGGCAATGCACCATGCCACAATCTGTTTCTGTTCATCATAGATCGGTAATATTAAGCGTTCTAGATCAAGTGTTCGGTCATCATTCCAACGAATCACACCGACTGTTTTGGCATTGTATTTTTCTAAAAGGGGTTCTACTTGTTCGATGCGATAACCTGAATCGTGATTACCTGCGATCATCAAGGTTTGCATGTGTGGAGCAATGTCATGAGCATCGGCTAGGAATTGATAGAGTTGTTTTTGTGCTTGTGAGCTTGGATTGATCACATCAAAAATGTCACCTGCGATCAGCAAAGCATGTGGTTGTTTTACCTTGATTTGTTCGAGTAACCATGTCAAAAACTGTTCATGTTCGTAATGGCGGGAATGGTTATAAAAAAACTGCCCCAAATGCCAATCGGAAGTATGAAAAAAACGCACAGTCATGAAATGGAAAGTCCCAGTTTTGAATAGGAATAAGGTAGCATAATTTACAGCTAGAAAATGGAATGGCGTTATTTGAATGCAACAAGTACGCTTAAATTGATTGAAGATCGTTCAGCAAAGCATCGAAATGCTTTGCTGAACTTATAATCTCTCTATGGCGTTATGAATTAATGATGAAAGTCATTCTCCATTTTCCACGGTAATGTTTTAGGCGAAATATGTAAGAAGTGAAGGTATTTTTCAAACTGATTTAAAATATCATTGATGAGTGAGCTTTGATCGAAGCCGTATACATCATAAGCTCGACCTCCACGAAGTAAGAAAACTTCTGCTCTATAATATTTTTCTTGGTCAGCATATTCCTTACGCTTCAACTCTTTCATATAGCTTGGCGTGCTGTATTCACACATTCGTATTTCGTAGATAAACTCGACATTATTAGGTTCTGATAATTTAAGCTGTACCCGAGAATTTACCTCATCATAGGTCACTTCAAATGGCCAATCTTTTTCTTGAAAGCCTTGTTTAACTGCCTCAATACTTTGATACGCGGTAGATGCAATAAACGTTCTGACTTGTTCTTGGGTAGGAAAGGCTACTAGATAGTTGAGACGCCTTTCTATTAATGTTTGAGTGTCATCATTTTTTTGTGCGTTATGTTGTGAGGGTTGATGATGGGTCAAGCTGGCATTTCGATGTTGTTCGATCGCCAGTGCTTTGCACAACCCAATGATGGCGATTAACATAATAATGGTGAAAGGTAATGCACTCACGATGGATGCAGTTTGTAGGGCTGAAAGTCCACCTGCAAGTAATAAGGCTGAAGCAATGAGACCTTGTGTTGTGGTCCAAAATACACGCTGCCATATCGGGGTATCTGTGACGCCACCTGAAGTCAATGAGTCAATAACCAATGATCCAGAATCCGCAGATGTGACGAAAAAAGTAATAATGAGGATTACACTCAAAAAGGACAACAATGAGGTGAGTGGTAAGTGCTCATATAACTTAAACAATGCAATGGCTTTGTCTTGCTGCACATCTTGAACGAGAGATTGGTAACCTTCGACTAAAATTAAATGTAGTGCTGTATCCCCGAACACAGAGAACCATAAAAAAGTAAAAATGGTCGGAATGAGCATGATACCCACGATGAACTGTCGAATGGTTCGCCCGCGACTAATTTTCGCAATAAAGATCCCCACAAATGGTGCCCAAGAAATCGTCCACCCAAAGATGAATAAAGTCCAGTTACCAATCCAGTCATTTGCTGTATAGGCTTGTAAACTAAAAGTTCTTTCGACGAGGTTGCTGAGATAACTTCCTGTATTTTCTACAAAGGTTTGTAAAATAAATAAGGTTGGTCCGACGATAAACACAAAAAGCATCAGTGCCACTGCGAGCCCAATATTGATGACCGATAGCCGTTTAATACCTTTATCCATGCCTGCGACGACTGAAAATGTGGCTAATAAGGTAATAATTAAAATGGTCGCAATTTGTACAGGAATACTGACGGGAATAGAGGGGAATAAGTAATTTACACCTGTATTGATCTGAGTGACAGATAACCCTAGCGTGGTTGCAATACCAAATAAGGTCCCTAAAACTGCAAAGGTATCAACAGTATGTCCCATCCAGCCATTTATTCTATTTCCAATAAATGGGAACAGTGTGGAGCGCATGGCAAGTGGTAGCCCATGTCGAAAAGTAAAATAAGCAAGTGACAACCCGACCACACCATAGATGGCCCAGATATGAAATCCCCAGTGGAAATATGAAATCTGCATCGCTTGTTTTGCAGCTTCAATCGTTCCGGGAGCACCTTGAGGCGGGGCACTAAAATGTAAAACGGGCTCAGCAACGCCAAAAAAGAGCAATGCGATGCCGTAACCAGCTGAAAAGAGCATGGCAAACCACGACAAGAAACTATACTCAGGTTCAGCATGATCTGGGCCTAACTTGATATTTCCCCAGTTACTCATCGCAATCCCGACAATAAAAATGAGAAATGCGGCGACTGCGAGCATGTAAAACCAACCAAAGGTGTTGGTCACATAATTGAGAACTTGAGAGAAAAACTGCCCTGCTAATTCTGGATTGCTGATGGTACCGAGAAGAACCAACACAATGACGATGATGGTTGGGATAAATACAGGAAATAAAATTGCGGTTCTAAAAAAACCTTTCGTTTCAGTAAATGTCATATAAAACCTTGCTAATTCGATATTTTTCTTTAATTTCTAAGTCGATCGAGGGTTTATATAACATCATTGATAAATGATATTTCGTTTGAATCGGTATGAATAGGAATGTGCTTGGGTCGACATAATTTTGTTCATATTGAACATACTATCGTCAAAAACCAGATAGTACAAATCAACAAAAAATACAAAACACAAAGCTAAAAGAATTTTTACAGTGGTTTCGTGCTTATGCACTTGGATGGATCACTGTAAAAATATCATCTGCAATCACCAAATATTGAGGAAAAAATACTGTACAAGATGATCATTGATCATCTTTAACCGATCCTCTAGTTTGGTATTTAGATGATGATTCGACACTTTCATTATTCGTACCTTCTTTGTATTTCCCTCACCGAGAGAATGAGAAACGATTGAAGTTCCGCAAGGGATGTATGAAAGATGTCTATTTAATAAAAGAGGAATTATAAAATGAGCTTAGGTAAAGTGAGCCGCGAAAAGATTGGCCATATCATGTTGATTGGGTTAGACCGAGTTCCTAAACGTAATGCATTTGATAGTCATATGATTTCAGATTTATCTCATGCTTTAACTGAATATGAAGATGATCCTGAATTACGTTGCGCCGTGATTTTTGCCCATGGTGATCACTTTACCGCAGGTTTGGATCTTGTTGAATTGCAGTCCAAAATTTCAGAGGGAATTTTCAATTTTGATGAAAATCAAATTAATCCTTGGGGCGTTGGCGGTCGGCACAGAACCAAACCCTTGATCGTTGCGGTACAAGGAATCTGCTATACCGCAGGGGTGGAGTTGATGCTTAATGCTGATGTGGTGATTGCCAGTGATGATACTGTATTTGGTCAGCTCGAAGTACAGCGAGGTATCATGCCTTTTGGTGGTGCAACCGTACGCTTTGTGCAGGTAGCGGGTTGGCAAAAAGCCATGCCATATTTGTTAACAGGCAAGACTTTTAATAGCACAACAGCAAATGAACTCAATCTTATTTCTGAAATCGTTGAACAAGGTAAACAGCTTGAACGGGCAATCGAAATTGCCAAAGAAATTTGTACTTCAGCACCGCTTGCGGTACAAGCATTATTAGCCTCGGCAACCGATGCAGTAACTCAAGGACAGACATTTGCATTTGAAAAAATGAATAGCTATCTCATGCCACTCTTTGTATCGCAGGACGCACAAGAGGGTATACGTGCCATGCTAGAAAAACGTCCACCACAATTTACAGGTCGATAAAAAACAATCCGACAATTCGAATAATGATCAATTGTCGGTTAAAGCATATAAATTTTAGGCAAATAAAAACCGACGATTCGAGTGATGGTAAATCGTCGGTCAAATCTTCATCATAAGTTTTGGCTGCTAACAAAACCAATTCCGAAGAGAAAAAGTCATAATGAAAGGTCACCGAAAACGTTGCGGATGCCGTGCAATGTACCTTCGGTTGCTGCGACCTTGTACTCTATATAACGTGACTAGATGTAGATTGGTTGACATAAAAATGAAAAAAAAGTGAAAAAAATCTATAATCATTGATTAAGGTCGATCTAATTTGGTATATGTTTATGATTTCATTGCGTTTGTATTATTTATGGTTTTTTATCATTTGTCTCATTTCGACTTTATTGGCTGGTGTGCTGGCTGCGATTTTACCAAATAGTATCGGCGGTATCCTCACCGCACTTCCTTATCTGATTGCGATCATCTTTGTATTATTCAAATTTTTAAAACAACAACAACGTGCACCTAGTATCCAAGAGAAAAAACGTTTAACACTCGCCTTTACTCTGATTTTTTGGGGATATAATGTATTGGGCTTATTGTTGGGGCTATTTATCTTTGCTCGCAAAGATCCTGAAGTTTGGCAGAACTTCCTCTTATATTTGCAACAACCTAAATTCTTGCTGACTGTACTCGCGATGTGGTTGATGCTGGCGATTCCATTATTCTTAATTACTTATTGGTTTTATGGGAAGCAGGCACAGCGAATGGCACATAAGATGTTTGGATAGTTTCAAAGTCATCTTGTAATTCATTTTTATTCTGTTATAGCTACTTATACATATCATTTTTGATAGGTAGCATCATGCAAAAATTGACTGTACTGGTAACTGGTGCGAGTGGTTTCATCGGCTCTCATCTTTTACCGTTTCTGTTAGAACAACAATATCAAGTCATTGCCTTAACTCGACAAAAACAAAAGCGTTCTCAATATCCTCATTTAACTTGGGTGACTGATTTAGAACAGGTTCAGTACGCTGAAATAGACTATGTGATTAATCTCGCTGGTGAAAATATTGGGCAGAAACGCTGGAGCGAACAACGAAAAAGGCAACTCATAGAAAGCCGTGTCAGTACGACAGAAAAGCTCTATGAATGGTTAGAGCGTAAACAGATTTATCCTAAATGTATTATTTCAGGTTCAGCGATTGGTTATTACGGGATTGATCCGACTGAACAATGGGCGACAGTGTGCGATGAAAATTCGCCTCCACACGATATTTTTATGTCAGAACTATGCCAAGCATGGGAACAGGCAGCATTAAAATTTTCTAATCAAAATACCAAGATCATTCGTTTAGGTGTGGTTTTTGCGGATGATGGTGGAATCTTGCCGCAGATGCTCTTACCTATTAAATTGAATATGGTCAGTAAAATTGGTACAGGATTACAACCCGTAGTATGGATTCATATTCAGGATGTGCTGCGCGCCATGCTGTTTTTGTTGACCTTGGAAAGCTCGCAAAAGGTTTATAATCTTGTTGCTCCTGAACAATCTAATCAACAGCGTTTTGCCCGTATTGCAGCCAACGTTTTAAAGCGTAAACCATTTATGCGGATGCCAAAATGTATCTTTGAATGGGGCTTAGGTGAACAGTCGCAATTGATTTTAAATGGACAATATGTACAACCAAGTGCCTTATTAGCGCATGGGTTTGAATTTAGTTATCCCGATCTTGAGTCTGCATTACAACAAATTCTAAGGCGTGACTAAGGCCAAGCGCTGCAATCGTTGAGGTGAATAAGCTGTTGGATTGACAAAAGTTTCTTGTCCTAATATCAACTGGCGTAGAAGTTGAGCCGATCCAGCACCCATACATAGCCCATTACGGAAATGTCCAAAGTTTGCCCATAGATTTTCTATTTCAGACATCGCACCAATATAAGGAATACCGTGTGGCGAACTAGGGCGTAAGCCTGCCCAACGTTTTACAATTGGGAACTGTTCTAACTCAGGAATCATCTCCAAACAAGCCGTTAAAATGTCATGTTGTGTTTGTTGATCAATTGCAGTGCTAAATCCACACTCTGACATACTCGAACCACATACGATATGACCATCTTGACGTGGAATCAGATACATCACACGATTCATACACATGGTGGGAAGCCAGTTTTTAGGGGTTTTAAACAGTAGCATCTGACCTTGAACGGGATGAACAGGGATGTTTCGTTGTATTTGTTCAACCCAGTGTTGACTCCATGCTCCAGACGCGAGTACCACTTGATCGGCAAAATATTGTTGTCCATCTTCCGCCTGTAAGCCATGCACTTTTTTATTTTTAATAATGAGTTTTTCAATCGGGCAGTATTCAAAAAAACGGACTGAAGGGTGTTGTTTTAAATAGCTGATCAGTGATTGGAGTAAACGAGGATTACGGACATTTGAAAGCTCTGGGAAATAGATTGCTTGTTCGAAGTCCGCAGAGATATGCTGATTTACCTGTTGGATGTCATCGCCTGTTAAGTATTCACAACGTTGCATCGGCTCATGATATTTTTCAGCATATTCCAAGCCTATTTGGAAGTCACCCTTATCAAAAATCAGCATACCTGTATCGTGAATTTGAAAATCAATGCCTGTGAAGGGGTATAGTTTCTCATTCCACCTTTGATAGAGGGATTTGCCATATTTGGCGAGTTGATTCACTTCAGGTGCATATCGCCAAGGGTACATCGGGGAGAGGATACCACCACCCGCCCACGAAGCGGCTTGACCAGCTTGTTGTTGATCAAAAATATCGACTGAGCAGCCTTGTTCAGCAAGCTCAAGTGCAGTCATTAAGCCGCTAATCCCTGCACCAATGATGGCAATATGCATAAGTGGAGTTCTATTTCATCTCTTTCAGTTTACGCGCTGCTTCTTCTGCAAAATAAGTCCAGATACCATCTGCACCTGCACGGCGACAGCACATCAATGATTCTAAAATCACACTGTCAGATAACCAACCATTTTGAATCGCGCCTGCAAGCATGGCGTATTCACCACTCACCTGATAGATGAAGGTCGGAACGCCAAAGGTGTCTTTTACCTCACGGACGATGTCGAGATAAGGCATACCCGGTTTGACTATCACCATGTCTGCGCCTTCTTGAAGATCCAATGCGATTTCATGCAACGCTTCGGCACGGTTGCCGATGTCCATTTGGTAATTATATTTATTGCCGCCTTTTAAGTTGCTTGCTGAGCCAACTGCATCACGGAATGGACCATAGAAGCTAGATGCGTATTTCGCTGAATAAGCCATGATGTTGGTATAAATAAAACCATTTTGTTCAAGCGCTTGGCGAATCGCACCAATACGACCATCCATCATGTCACTTGGGGCAACTACATCAGCACCTGCCGCAGCATGGCTTAAGGCTTGTTTAACCAAGCATTCAACTGTTTCATCATTCAAGACATAACCTGTCTCATCAATAATCCCGTCTTGACCATGCGTAGTATATGGATCAAGTGCGCCGTCTGTAATTAAAACCATTTCTGGTAATTCTTTTTTTAATAAACGACACGTGGTTTGTACTAAACCATTTTCATCCCAAGCGGCTTCAGCCGTCAGACTTTTATCTTGTTGTGGGGTAACTGGAAATAATGCAAGTTTTGATACACCCAGTTCCAACAAGCTTTCAGCTTTTTTGAGTAATAAATCAGCAGATAAGCGTTGCACATTTGGCATACTTGGGATGTCTTGAGTTTGTTGCTGTCCAGGTAATACAAATACTGGATAAATCAAATGATTAGCTGTGAGTTGTGTTTCACTGACCATAGCACGAAGTTGGTCATTTTTACGGATACGGCGCATGCGAGTCGCAGGAAAAGCTGGACGATTGAACGTATAAGTCATAACAATCTCGATGTTCAGTATTACACTATAGGAGTAATTGAATCTTTTTAAGTCACGCTAGGGGAGAACTTAGCGGCTTAAGTCAATTAAATATCCTCGCTATTGTAGCCCCATAATTTTAGATTTGTACAAAATAATGGGATGTTTATCGTTCCTTTGGATTTAGACAGCGTATGAATGATGTAAAGAAAAACTGGACAGGTAATATTCAGTTAGGTGCTAAAGCCGATCATGGCGTGGTATTAAAACAGCTTTGTAAAGCATTTAATTCTTCACCATTTTTTAAGCACTGTGGCATGGTCATGCGAGTGGTGGATGATCAAATCGAGGGTTATATCGACATGCAATCTGAACTGATTGGTAATGTCGCTTTCCAAATTTTGCATGGTGGTGTTGCTGCAACAATGCTGGATAGTATTGGTGGCGTGGTGGCGATGGAACAACTTTATCGTCGTGCAAACCCTGAAGATTTACCCGATACCATTAAAAAAGTCTCTCGCTTAGCGACGGTCGATATGCGTGTTGATTATTTAGCACCGGGGCGGGGGAAATTCTTCATCGCACGTGCAGAAACATTACGTTTAGGGCGCAAGGGCTGTACCATGCGCATGACCATGGTCAATGATGAAGAGAAACCGATTGCAACCGCAATTGCATCTTATGCATTTTAGTCATCTCCTGAATACTAAAGCGTCTTTGGACGCTTTTTTTATTTTTATAATCAATATCAAAAAATAATCATAAACATAAGCCTGATGAATCTTGTCTTTTAGGTATAGCAATTCTGATGGTCAGAATAATTATAGCCCTTTGTTTGTCTTTAGCTTTTAAATTTTAATATTCAGTTAAGTTTTCAAAATTAAGCTGGTCGACTGATTAAACCAAAAGTTAAAAAGTCGTTTTAATTTTCAGGAATAACCTATGACTGACGCCCCAGCAAATTCACAGAATATGGTTTCAGACTCGGCATCAGATGATGCGATGAAAGCAAAACGTAAAAAGTTTCTTGGATTTTTTGCGCTCATTCTGATTCTTGCCGCAATTTTGTATGCGATTTGGGCGCTATTTTTCAATCATTCCGTCAGCACAGATAATGCTTATGTCGGCGCAGAAACTGCTCAGATTACTTCAATGGTTAGTGGGCAAGTGGCTGAAGTATTGGTGAAAGATACCCAACAAGTGAAACAGGGTGATGTGTTGGTTCGGATTGATGAACGTGACGCCAAGATTCAATTGGCTCAGGCGCAAGCCGAGCTTGCAAAAGCACAACGTCAATATAAACAAAGCCAAGCCAACAGTAGTTCTTTGAACTCTCAAGTTGGGGTACACAATGATGAAATTATCAGTGCCCAAGCCCAAGTCAATAAAGCTCAAGCGGATTTTGATCGTGCTGTATTGGAACTGAAACGACGTAATGAGCTTGCTGTTTCAGGGGCGATATCCAAAGAAGAACTCAGCAAAGCACAAAGTGCAGTTTCGACGGCTAAAGCCAGTTTGGATTTAGCTCAGGCGGGTTTAGCTCAAGCAACCTCAAGCCGTAAAGCTGCTGAAAGTACGCTCGCGGCCAATGAAGCATTGATTCAGGGTGTCAACGAAGCTTCAACGCCTGACGTTTTAGTGGCTAAAGCACACCTCGATCAAGCAATACTGGATTTGGAGCGTACCGTGATTCGTGCACCTGTTGATGGTGTGGTGGCGCGCCGTAATATTCAAATTGGACAACGTGTTGCACCAGGCACAGTGATGATGTCGGTTGTTCCAATTTCTGCGTTATATGTCGACGCCAATTTTAAAGAAAGCCAACTCGCTAAAGTAAAAACAGGGCAAAAAGTCACTTTAAGCGCTGATCTATATGGTGATGACGTAGTTTATCACGGTGTAGTACAAGGTTTCTCTGGAGGTACAGGTTCAGCATTTGCTTTGATTCCCGCACAAAATGCGACAGGGAATTGGATCAAGGTCGTACAGCGTTTACCTGTGCGAATTACGCTTGATCCTAAAGAACTTGCAGAGCATCCATTGCGGGTTGGGCTGTCGATGCAAGTGAATATTGATCTCGCATCGAAGTAATTGCTATGAAAACTCAGAATCCTTTCGCTGAACTGAGTGGTGGGCGATTACTGCTTGCTGCTTTTGTCATCGCACTCTCAAATTTTATGGTGGTGCTCGATACCACCATTGCCAATGTTTCAGTGCCACATATTACGGGGAACTTAGCCGTTTCCAGTTCACAAGGCACATGGGTTATTACCTCCTACGCCGTTGCTGAAGCGATTTGTGTACCACTCACAGGTTGGCTGGCTGGACGTTTTGGAACAGTTCGAGTGTTTGTGTTTGGGCTGATTGGTTTTACGATTTTTTCATTCCTGTGTGGTTTAGCGACTTCATTGGAAATGCTGGTGTTTTTTCGTATTGGTCAAGGATTGTGTGGTGGACCACTCATGCCATTGAGCCAAACCTTATTAATGCGCATTTTCCCACCTGAAAAACACGCACAAGCCATGGGACTATGGGCAATGACCACTGTCATTGGACCGATCCTTGGACCCATTTTGGGTGGTTTGATTAGTGATAATTTGTCGTGGCACTGGATTTTCTTTATCAATATTCCCGTGGGAATTTTTTGTGCTTTAGCTGCGGTGCGGTTGTTATCTGTGGCTGAAACCAAAACTGAAAAATTGCGTATAGATGCGATTGGTCTTGGTTTGCTGGTGCTATGGATTGGTGCGCTACAATTGATGCTCGATTTGGGTCACGAAAGAGATTGGTTTAATAGCAGCAGTATAATTATGCTCGCTTTGGTCGCTATCATCGGCTTTATTGTATTTATGATTTGGGAGCTTACGGAAAAGTATCCTGTGGTGAATTTATACGTGTTCCGACATCGTGGTTTTAGCGTTTCAGTACTTGCTTTGGCTTTTGGTTTCGGATCATTCTTTGGCAGTATTGTTTTAATCCCGCAATGGCTGCAAATCAACTTGGGTTATACCGCAACATGGGCTGGGTATCTCACGGCAACCATGGGTTTTGGTAGTTTGACCATGTCACCGATTGTGGCAAAACTTTCCACTAAATACGACCCGCGAGCATTAGCCAGTTTTGGTTTGGCTTTACTTGGCGTGGTGACGATGATGCGGGCATTTTGGGTCACGGATGCTGATTTTATGGCATTGGCTTGGCCACAAATTTTGCAAGGTTTTGCAGTCCCTTTCTTCTTTATTCCACTGTCCAATATTGCGATGGGTTCAGTATTGCCACAAGAAATGGCGTCTGCCGCAGGGTTAATGAATTTCTTGAGAACGATGGCTGGAGCAATAGGTGCCTCTATTGCGGTCACGATTTGGGATGATCACGCCAAAGTGGCACGGAGTGAAATGGTCAATGGCTTACACCCACAAGAAGTACAGAATGCGTTAATCCAAAATGGATTTTCTTCGGATGCGACCTTAGGTTTGATCGCGAATTTAGTGGACAAAGAAGCCATTACGATTTCTGCCAATCATGTCTTTATGATTATGGCGATGGTGTTTGTATTTGCCAGTATCCTGATTTGGATGAGCCCTAAACCGAAAGGTAGCGTGGGTGGTATGCCTTCTCACTAATCATAAAAAACACTTTTAGATGATGGTTTTCGGCTTGTTTTTTAAGTACTGGTTGAGTTTGGAAATGGCAGATTATGTTTGTATTTATCAAAATACGGCATGCTAGAATCGGGCAGATCAGTTAAAAATTAAGCTAGAGAAAACAAGGAGGAATATTATTAGGTACTGGGAATAAACCTAACTCATTCAATATTATTAAAACTTTAATTTTATCAAATATTAAAAAATCTCAATACCTGAGAATAAAGAAGCTTGCATAGCAATTGCATGGATAGGTAGGCATAAATAGTGGAGTGATCACGTGAATAAAAGATATACATTTCTTTTCATTAGCTTATTAGCAGTCGGTTTATTACAAGGGTGTGGAAGTGATTCCTCATCAGATCAGTCCAAAGATGATTCAAATATTGGTCAGCCACCGCAGTCGAATTTAATTGTAGATAATGACCCGACCAGTTGTAGCAAATTGGCGCAAGATGGTTCAAGTGTCGTGGTCGGATCTAATCAAAATGGTGATCCATCAGCTCCTGAAGCTGCATCGGGTTATAAGTTAGGTCATACCGTAAAATATGCAGATAAATATATGGTGGTGGCAAATACCCCACTCGCGGTAAAAGCAGGCTGTGATATTTTAAAAGCTGGTGGCAGTGCAGTTGATGCTGCTGTTGCCGTACAAGCTGTACTGGGTTTAGTTGAGCCACAATCAAGTACCATTGCTGGTAGTGGTTTTATGATGTACTACGATGCCAAGACTAAAACCGTAACTGCCTATGATGGTCGGGAAGCAGCACCTGCCGCAGCCAATGAATATTATTTAATTCGCCAAAATATAGATGATCCAAACTCACCTGCACCTGTACCAAGTGCTCGTCGTAGTGGACGCTCTATAGGCGTGCCGGGCGTCATGCGTTTGTTGGAGCAGGCTCAGCAAGAACATGGCAAACTTAAATGGAACCAACTTTTTGATGAAGCGATTCATTTGGCTGACCATGGCTTTCGTATTCCGGGGCGTTTGGCCAGTGCTATTGAAAGTAATGCCAGCAATTTAGCGCTAGATGCAAATGCGATGAAGACCTATTTTTATCCTGATGGTACACCTAGAAAAGTAGGTGAAAGCATGACCAATCAGGACTATGCAAAAACGCTAGAAGCACTTGCAAAGCAAGGGGCTGGGGCAATGTATAGTGGTCCGATTGCTAGAAATATTGTTGAAAAGGCTGGGCAGATGGTGGGAGATGATCCAGCGCGTACACCAATGACACCAAGCTTGATGACTTTGCAGGATTTATCCGATTATCAAGTTAAAAAACGCAATCCCGTTTGTACGACCTATCGTGACCGTTACTACATTTGTACGATGCCACCTCCATCTTCGGGTGGTATAGCTGTTGCCCAAACGCTGGGTATTTTAGAAAGCTTTGATATGTCCCAATACCCACCTAAAAACCCAGAAAATGAAGGTGGAATACCAGATGTAATGGGCGTACATTTGGTGTCTGAGGCAGAGCGTTTGGCTTATGCCGACCGTGACAAATATGTAGCAGACACTGACTTTGTGCCTTTACCTGCACGTGGTATTGCAAGTTTGCTTGATAAAAACTACTTAAAACAACGTGCCGCATTGATCAATCCAAGCCAGAGTATGGGAGTGGCACAGGCAGGTGATTTCAATTCAGCTTTTGGTGTCGATAACACTGTTGAGCATGGTACAACTCAGTTCACTATCGTAGATGCTTATGGCAATGTGGTTTCAATGACATCGACTGTTGAATCGAGTATGGGGTCTTTTCACATGGTGGATGGTTTCTTACTGTCGAATCAGTTGACTGACTTTAGTGCTAATCCTTATGACAGTACAGGGGCACTGGTTGCCAATCGTGTGGAAGGTGGTAAACGTCCTCGTAGTACGATGGCACCTACTCTAGTCTTTAAGGGTACCACGCCAGATGAGTTTTATATGGCAACGGGCTCACCTGGGGGCGGAACCATCATTCAATATGTGGTTAAAACTTTGGTTGCTGCGCTGGACTGGAACTTAAATGCTCAGCAAGCAACTTCTTTGCTGAACTTTGGTGCAACCAATAGCCCAAATACCAATATTGACAGCTCTAATGACCAGCTCTCTTTGATTGAACTGGTCGAAGGTTTAAAAGCAAAAGGGCATAGTGTTGCTAATACTGCGCAAACGAGTGGTATTTCAACGATTATGAAAGTCAAAATTGATAAGCAAAGCAAATATGCTGGTGGGGCAGATCCACGCCGTGAAGGCATTATTTTAGGCAATGGCGCTTTGTAGACTAAACTTAAAAAGCTGTCATTTTTGGCAGCTTTTTTTATGCAGGCCTTGAAAAAAACAAAAGCTACTCAATTATATAAATATGCCCATCAATGGCGGACTGTTGATAAAATGCGCAGTATTTTATTTTAGTTATGCTATGATGTGCGTTCAACTATGGGGATGTTTCTGGCTTCGACGCTGGTGATGAAACTTATAGATGCATGCCGAGAGCGCATTTTCTCTCGTAAATCAAATTTGCATTTTTTAGTCGCAAACGACGAAACTTACGCTCTAGCTGCCTAAGGGCAGCTTGTCCGCTTCACTGAATACTTGTGGTTAGTGAACCCGACTGTAGCGCACGCACACAAGTCCGTATAGAGCCAAGCCTCGGGGCTTTATACCAAACTAAGAGGATCGCGATTTGTACCCTGTTCGTCGGGTCACAAAGAGTTAAAATAGTAGACGATATCTAAGCATGTAGTATTCTCGAGTGTAGTGCTGGCGGACGCGGGTTCAACTCCCGCCATCTCCACCAAAATTCTCTATATAAAAAAGCCACTTATCATAAGTGGCTTTTTTATTGACAGGTTTTTGACAGGTTTAGTCTGTCTTTAGTTTCCCCATCTCTATTTTGTTTTTATCGCCGTGCATCCACTTCGCATAGCGTTTCATCATCATTTGCAGACTATGGCCC
This sequence comes from Acinetobacter sp. 2JN-4, assembly GCF_003687745.1. Classification (NCBI taxonomy): domain Bacteria; kingdom Pseudomonadati; phylum Pseudomonadota; class Gammaproteobacteria; order Moraxellales; family Moraxellaceae; genus Acinetobacter; species Acinetobacter sp. 2JN-4. Next base: position 49,820 of record NZ_RDNY01000013.1, read on the forward strand.
ATCTGGTTAGAAACAAACACTGGGTTAATTCCATCCATAAGCATCATAGTCGCATACGTGTGTCGAGCATTGTAAGCAGGGCGATGACGAATACCGCAACCTCTCATTGCAGCCACAAGTCTATTACGTGGTGGCTTCTCATTAAAAAATGGTTCGCCAGTTTCAGGGCAAATCATCAAATATTTACTTCGAATATTTCTATCAATTTTATATTTGATTAATTCATTTGCAGCTTTCTCAGATCGTGTATTCAAATATACATCACGCGCCGTATGAGTTTTTGTCACGTTCTTCTCAACACCGCGTACTCGACTTTTATTGACTTTGAACATACCGCTAAAAAAATCAAAATCCGATTCTTTTAATGCAATCAGCTCTGAAGGGCGGCAGCCACTCCAAAAAGCAAGTTCGTAGTACCAGTAATATAAAATCTCATCTCCTTTTAAATTCACTTTTAACCAGTCGAGGAGGGCATTCATTTCTTTTCTGCTGAATGGATCTGGAATATCAACTTGTACTTTCTTATTCCTAATACTTTCCAGTGGATTTTCAGAAATGTATTTATTCTCCATTGCAGAATCAAAAACACCACGTAATGGAATGAGGCAATTATTTAGGGTTTTCGCAGTTTGAAAGTCACGATCAATAATTGCTTCTTTTATGTCCTCTGTTGTAATTGAGTTGATTGGCTCTAAAGCAAAATAGCGCATCCAGTGATATTCAAGAATATTTAAATAACCTTTTTTGGTGTCCGCATTACTTTCACAAAATTTAAGGTATTTCTGGGCTACTTCCTGAAAAAGAATCCCTTCGTTGACAATGACTGAGTCATCATCAACGAATTGGCCGCGAGCTTCTGCAATATCACTATCAGTTAAAATACCCCATTCAGCTTTAGTCGCTAACTGATTTCTAATTTTAGCGGCTGCCGTGATACCCTCTGCACTTGGGGGGTGCGGTAGCGTGATGTTGTATTGTTTCTTTCTTCGCTCGAAGTAGATTTGGATTGCGCCGTTTCTGATCCGAACGCCTGTTGGCATCGACTTTGTGCTTTTTGAGTCAGCCATTGATTGAAACCTTTAATCGAATAATAAATATTTCCATCCTGTTTAGTCCAAACAAGATCTTCTTGCCATCGTTTACGGCGGTGAGTTAGCTTCTCTTCATCAATGCCAGTAAGTGCTGAAAACTGACAGGCACTTACCCAATCAATTGGAACAAGGCCAAGACGAACAAGTAGGTCAAAAAGTTCTTCATTCATGCTGTTGTACCTCGCTATCGGTTTTTTCAGATTTACGATCCAACCGTTCAATTTCCGCAATTAACATAGCTGTAGCTCTAACCAAATCTTCTCTTGGGCTTTTTGGTTTCCAATAAGACTTGTCCCAAGGCCAGAAATCTGATGCGACTTCTGATTGATACAGAGCAGGATGTCTTTCAAAAAACCACCCACGACCAATTACTTGATTGGTGTATTCTGATGCTGCGCGGACTAGTTCATTTTGCTCATACAAATCGTCGTGATCAGGTGTATAACCTTTTTTTTGAATTTGTCGTTGACGCTCAGCAACAACATCATTGATAGCCTTAGACTGAATATTCATTTTCAAATTCCTCAGCTACCTAATTCGCCACGTTCTTTCTTAAGGCTCAGCACCATATTATGGGTGATTATCTCAAGTTGTTGTTTGAACTGTTTTGTACTTACACAAGATGCAAATTGAGAAATACCCAGACCCATAATATGCAAAGCAAATGTTGCTGCTGCTTGCGGATCTTTTTTTAAAAGCATCTCTGTATTGGGGCTGATAATTTTTTCAAATATTTTTACAGCCACTTCTTCTGTTGTACCTTCAACTTTCATTCCCGGAAGAACTACATCACCAATCGATTCAGACATTAGGTACTCCTTGAGCGGCGATTAATCCGCTAATAAATTCTTTGCCATTCTTTAACCATTGGTTTAAAAATGATAAATATTGATGCTGCATTGCTTTGTTCATCTGACCTTTGTAGTTCAGTTCTAATCGGGCTGATTTAGGTTTAATGAACTCAACTGTTAGTGCATTTCGCTTGGGCATGTAGCCATTTTTCTTTAACCATTCACGAAATGCTATTTGTACGTTTGTTGGTGGACGCGATGCTTTTCTCATGTGGCCACCTGCTTCTCAAGTTCGGCTTTTTTAGCAACATGAGTAATCATAAGTTGGTGGGCTAATGTGCCGTCAACTGCAACCATCTCTTTGATCTGTGCAAGATATGCATCAAGAGTATTTAGATCCGAAGCTTCCCTGATTTGTGTTACCAGAGGCTTTCCCAACTCCACCAGCCGTTTACTAATCGCGGTGATCAATGGCAATCGTTGTTCTACTGTCCAATCTAGTGTTTGTGATGCAGGTTCATTAGCTTCATCAACGGATTGAGCTTGCTGAACAATGCCAATAAGGTTGGTGAGTTTTTTCTCATACAAAAAATTAAAATGAAGTTCAGACCTTTTGGCACCAAGTTCGCTTAATAATTCCGCCTTCTGAGTAGAATTCAAATGACGATCATCACCAATATCCCTATCTATACCTGCGATAGTTACAAGGCTATTTGCCTCTGCAATTCTAGTTCTATACCGATTATGCGTATCAATGGATAAACTTTTCATTTCATCAGACGTTGGTATTGATGATAATTTCACTAAAGCTTGACGCTTATTTTGGAGTGAAAATTGATATTGATCTTTTTGTTCAAGCGTGAGGGTTTCTTCTAGAACATCTAAATCTATTAGGGTGTTTGTTAAATCAATTCGATCCACAATATTGATCGATGAATTTTGATTGCAGTCAATAAGATCTAACTGGTTTAGCTCTTCTTTTTGGGCTTCAATCTCTACTATCAAGAAATCATAAGCTCCAGCGGAAGCAGGATATTCAGTTTGGGTTTGCTTAATTTCTTCTGAGATAACAGTTAATTCATCCACGGTCTTAGCAGCTAAAATCTGTTCTAAGAACTCAGATGTAAGTGGGGCTTTTTTAAACTTAGGCTGAGCATTTGTATCTTTAGTTTCGCTGTTGCTATAAATCGATTCTAAACGTTGTTCACCGCGCTCATTCAAAGACTGGACTTGCTCACGATCCAAGCGATTATCTGCACTTAATGTATAGCGAACCTGCATTACATCATCTACAGTCATACATTTATCAAGCTGAGAAATATAATCTTGGACTATGGCTGTTGTATTTTCCAAGGTTTGTTGCTTATCCAGTGGTTCATGTTCGGGTACTTGTTGTTCGGATTCAACAACTGTGGTCTCAGTATCTTTTTTCTTACGTCCACCACGTTTTTTGGTTTCAGGTTTTGGTGATTCGCCATCAACCACGAAAAAATCGTAGTCCACCACGGTTGGCTCATCTGAAGTAATACCCAACAAAGATCTAAACGCTTTAATCTGAATAACGGCGTTTTCTTCATCACGTTGAACAGATCCGTTGTTGACACCTGAAATCAACATTTCATTTGCAGGATTAAATGTCCCTTTTAAAATTGTCCCACTTGCACCGATATAAAAAATGTCTTGTCCTGGTGAAAGCTCTTCTAGGGTGAATGGTTTTGCAAATTCAAAATCACCGAGCGTTATAGTGTCGATCTGAATAGCAAAAACATAATGAGGATCGAACCAAGTTTCAGCCGATACATTGCCAAGATCTTCAAAGAACTCTGACTCTGCATGACGACATACAACATTTTTACCAGCTTGTTTTGCTGCAAAGGCTTCTTGTACCGAAAGTAATGTATGCATTTTTATTGTCCTTCTTTGATATATGCAACTAGGGCTGAGTTGATTGCCTGGTGATCTTGGCGATTTGTAAAGTCGTTGTAGCTTTTACCATTCACATCTGTGATTTCACCAATCTCCAAGCTTGAGATCGACACATCTGGATCCGTATCAAATGAGAATTTAACGGGTATATAGAAACCGCCAAGCTTGAGAAGGGCATTACTAGAAGTGGGTAAGATGTGTGCGCCAACAACTTCAAATTCGCTGGCAAAAACGAAATCGTTTGTTGGGATAGGTGCTGGATTTGCTGTGGCCTTATTGTTGTAAACAACCAGAGCAAATACGATTGCTATTGTTGCTGCAAACCATACGCACACTGCACCAACAGTGAAACGGAAAGCTGGATTGCTTATAATTGGAGTTTGTTCCATAATTTACCTCATGTGAGTGGAAAGCCCTGATCGCCGTGGAAAGTGTCGGGGCTTTTTGCTGTCTTGATGCTTAAAGCATACTTAACAAAAATAATTATGTAAAGTGAGGTTAACAAATAATTTGTAAATTAAACTTAATTTTAGCTTGAGAGACAAAAAAACCGCCATGGTGGCGGTTAGATGGGTTTAATTAATATGTTTGGTTTAACTAAAGTTGGTCTGGTTTGCAGTTTTTTGATTTTATATTTATTAAACTTGATTCCTTTAAGCGCTATACTTTTCTAAAAATTCATTAATCCAGCCTTGTGTTTGATCCAAATTGCTTATATCTGACAGTTTTAAACCAGTACCTTCAGCTTCATTAAACCCTTCGATTATAGCCTCAAAGATATTTGCCTCATTAATGACCTCTCGCGCCATTTCCTCAGCGTCATAGCTTTGCTTAGCCTTTTTAAGTGATGCTATTTGCTTATCGATACCATCACCTATTTTAGATAATGCAGCCTTAAATTCTTGCTTGTTAATGGATAAATTGGTTTTGGATTTGTTGAGTGTTGCGATCATCACATATTCCTTATTTAAAGGTTTACTTCATATTAAGTATCTTGATTAATCTCGTATTTATATTTTTTGGAACACATTAACAATTTTAAATTTCACCATCGTATGAGTGGGAAACATATTTTCCAATAATACCGATGTGCTCTAGATCTTGCGGCTCTACGATTTCTCTTTCGTAGCTTGGGTTGTCGCTATCTATGATCAAACTACCATCATATCTACGAGATAATCTTTTAATTTTTAGTTCATCACCATATCTGATCGCGTATACCTTTCTGTTCTGAACTTGCTCTAGATTATTGATGGACTTGTCGATAATCACAACACTACCATTCGGTATTCTTGGTTCCATACTGTCACCATCAACATCAACTTCTACAAGATTTTTAGGTGAAACTTTTTTCTTATGAAACCACTCTAAGCGTTGCGCACACCCGGTCATGTTGGGTGTAGGTTCAAACTCTACCAACCGACCATTTCCTGCGGAAAATTTAACATCTACGTGTGGAATTATCATAAAAGAGTCTGGATCTAAATCATCTGGTGCTTCCCAAGCCATAACTGGTCTGTAAGTTGAGTTGTTTTTGTTTTCCGAATCAACTTCATCCAGCATTTGAGAGTCTAGGCCATTCAACCACCTGTGGTTTACGCCTAAAAATTTAGCGGCTTTTTCAGCATTGCTTTGTTCAAGTGTTTGTACGTTTTTATCAATCCAATCAGATACAGCAGGTCTGCTTACACTACAAAAATCTGCCAAATGAGCCTTAACAAACCGCTTTCCAGTTGTTTGTTCGTAGTGCTTTATAGCTAATCCGAATCTCTCTTGAAGTGTGCTCATCGTCTTTCCACCTTACAAAGTAAAGCTAGCTTAACAATGATTAAATTAAGTGTGCTTGATAATGGAAATAAATTGTGATTAACTGTACTTAACATTTTCCCACTATTGGATTTCTTATGGAAGTTATTATCAAGACGGCAGATGCCATAGCATTTTACGCGGATGCTGCAAATCTCGCTCGATGTCTTGGGGTGTCTAGGGCAGCAATTAGTCAATGGGGGGAGTGCGTTCCTGAGGTTTCGGCTCGTGGGCTTTTGATTCTTAATCCTGACATCCCACATGTGATCAAAAAAGCATCTACCACATAATTTTCCATTTTTAATTTTGGATCTAACTATCATGACAAAACGAAAACCAAAGAAAGATGCATCTATCACCATCCACATGCCAGCAGACCACAAAGAGCAATTGTCGTCTTTGGCTGAAATGTTGAGAGCTGGGCAGGGTGCAAGTGAATACGTGTATGAGAACTTAATCAAACCTCATCTCCTCAAATTGAAAGCTGAGACAAAGATTAAGCAAAAGATATTCGGTTTAACAGAGAACGATAAGAACGCTGAGCTACAAGTAGATTTATGCGAACGCACAGAAACTCAAGACATTAAAAAAGCCTGATATCTGACATCAGGCTTTAAGTGTTCATTCATTAAGGATACCAACGAACATGACCAATATATCAAAACACCCATGCAGTAACAAGTGCAGCAATTTCAAAGAAGAGCCATGCCCACATTGTTTAATCATGGGTGATGATCAATACATCGAAAATCATATTTCACCAAACTGCAAAATTGTCTCAAATGACGAAAGCATTTTTTATAACCGTGCAATGAATGCACAACGGGAGGTTTCATGACGAATTTCCCAGCAGGTACAACGCATTTAGAAAATGACGGCACGTTCTGGAAGTGTGAAAAAAATGTGTGGTCGCACTGGAACGAGAATTTTAAAAAATGGTGTCCATACGTTGGATTGGTAAATAAGAATTTTATTGATGTGCGTATGCCATTGGTTGGTGAAGTATGAAGGAACGTCCGATATTATTTAGCACTGAGATGGTTAAAGCAATCTTAGAAGGTTGTAAAACACAGACTCGACGTATTATGCGTCGTCAGCCTGATGCGGTTGAGTATTTCAAGTGTGGTGAGGAAACCACTGATACCAATGCAAAATATGCAATTTTGCGCTGTTACAACAATCCAAATGGATTTAAAAAGTGTGCTAGTGGTTGGTCTGCTGATGCGAGATATAAAACACCATTTCATGAGTTTAATGTTGGCGATCAGCTTTGGGTTCGTGAAACATGGCAAATCATTGGTGATCCAGCAACACTTCCATGTCAACTTCATAACCTAATTTATAGAGCCGACTATCCAAATTGTGTTGATAAGCGTTACGACACAATTCCAGATATTTCAGAAGTGAAATTTAAACCCTCAATCCACATGCCACGCTGGGCATCGCGAATTCAGCTTGAAATAACAAATATTCGAGTGGAACGATTAAATGATATTTCTGAATCAGATTGTCTAAAGGAAGGTGTTGGATCACCAATATTGCGTGACTGCAAAAAGCCTAAATTTATGCAGTTATGGGAATCAATTAATGGTGGTGGATCTTGGAGTAGAAACCCTTGGGTTTGGGTTGTTGAGTTCAAGATAATACAAGGAGGGGGTGTATGAGCAAATTTACGCCTAATTCATTCCAGATCACGAATGCATTTGTTGATGAAGCAATGGATAAGATTAGTGATGCGTCAGTTAAAATCTATTTGCTGATAGTGCGCAAAACACGTGGCTGGGGTAAAGACTTCGATTCGTTGTCTCTATCACAATTAGAAAGCTTATCAGGGAAGAGTAGACCTACAGTTGTTAAGTGTCTGAATGAGCTTGTCAAAGTAGGGCTAGTCAAGAAGCATCCGCCGTCAGTGTATGGCAATGTTTATTCATTGACAGAAAATTACAACATTGGTGAAAGAATAAGCTTTGCTAGTAAAAAATCTTTACTAGTTCGTAATTTTCACCCTGTAAATAAAGACTTACAGATACTGCTAGTTAAAAATTTTAACTACCCATTAAATGGTAAAAAACAGGTTAAAAACTCTAAGGATTTGCCTAAAAATCGTACTAATTTTGCTACCAATATCCCACGTGATTTTAAGGATGGGTGGTTAATTAATTTTACTAGTAAAAAATCTTTACTAGTTAAAAGTTTTTACCCTGCTAGTAAAAATATTTTACCTTTGCTAGTAAAAATTTTTAACACACAAAAGACACTATCAAAAAACACTAATCAAACTAACAGTGCGCTTGAGGAAAAATACGAAATCTTTTGGACTGAATACCCAAAGTGCAAACGCAAGATTCGTAAATCAGAAACTTTTGCAACGTTCAAAAAACATGCAAAACATTTTGACGTTTTGATTTCAATTTTAAAACTTCAAAAAAATTCTGATGATTGGAACAAAAACGATGGTCAATTCATACCAGCACCGCAGTCTTGGTTAAATCAAAAATTATGGGAAGTGGATTACTGGCTTGAGCAACTAAACCAAAAATCTACATCGGTGGTGACACCAGCACATGTTCAGCAGGAACAATCTCAAGTTCGCTTCAAACCTGAACCTATGCGTTTTGGTCAAGGGTTGGTGTAATTATGAAATCAATCGAAACCCTACTTGATGACCGCTTGAAAAACCATCAATACGAAATCGCCGTTCTTGCAACACTGATGACTTACACCAACGCTTGCAATGATTTCATTGGTCAAATGACTGATGATCTTTTTACGATCCATACGCATCAAGTTATTTTCAATGGTATGAAAAAACTCTATGAAGCTGGATCAGCAGTTGATTGCGTTACGCTTTTAGGTGGCATTCAATCGTTGGGTGAATCCGCATCAGGTATCAATGAAAAATACTTGCTAGATTTTTTGTCTAATGCACCCATTTCCCAATTAACGAATTTTCCAGATTATTTAAAACATTTGCAGGATCTGAAAGCTCGCCGTGATTTACGTGATGCCGCAGAGAAAACAAAATTCTTGGCGAATGATCTAAGTAATGGGTCTGCTGATGATGCGATCGCAAAGGCAACTAGTTTGCTTGGTGGTATTGGTACTGGGAATGATGCTGATAGTGTTGAACACATTGTCCATTCTGCAATCAATGTTTTTAGTGAAATTGCAAAGATTCAAGAAGAAAAGGAAAAGGGTACATACAAGGTTCGTGGTGTAACAACAGGCTTTTTCGGACTAGATTCAAAATTAAATGAAGTCGCACCGGGTGATTTGATAATTATCGCCGCACGACCTTCTATGGGTAAAACTGCATTTGCTCAGAATATTGCTGCACACATCTCAACAAATCTTGCTAAGCCTGTTTTGTTTGAATCATGCGAAATGAAGAAAGAGAAAATCGCACGGCGTTTCATGGCTGCAATGGGTAACGTTGAATTGAGTCGCCTACAGTCTGCTGATATTCGTCCTGAAGACTGGCAGGGATTGCAACAGGCAACAATGATTTTAGAGAAAGCCCCAATTCAAATGCACGACGGTAATGTCACATTATTTGATATTCGCCGTCATGCACGTCAGACCAAAAAACAACATGGATCTATTGGCGCAATCTTTGTTGATTACCTGCAACTGATTAAAACCCCAAATTTACCATCAAGCGCATCTGAGAATGATCGATTAACCCATGTGTCAAATGGACTAAAGGGCATTGCAATGGAATTTGACTGTCCTGTTTTCGCATTGTCACAGTTAAGCCGTGATGTTGAGAAACGTCCGAACAAGCGTCCTGTTATGTCTGATCTACGTGGATCTGGTGCAATCGAGCAAGATGCAGACGTGATTTTGTTTTTATACCGGGACGAATATTACAACCAAGACAAATCAAAATTTTTGGGCTTACTTGAAGTAAATGCCGCCAAGTGTCGTGACGGTGCAGTGGGTAAGACCTTCCTTTGTTCTGAACTTGAATATAGCCGTTTTTCCAATGTAGCGAGTCACCAGTTAGAAAGCCTTGAAAATATGGGGGATGCAGCGTGATTGAGCATGATGTTTCAAAGTCGATTAATAAGGTTCTGTTATTTGTTTTGGTGATGTTGTTTTGTGTGGCAGTGAGAGGGTGTGGTTCATGAGTAAAAATCTAAAGAAAAGAAAATGTAGTTCTTGTGGCGGTTACTGTGGTGGACGCAAAGGCAGTTGCAAGTTTGCTTCCAATGAAGAAAAAAATCGCGCTGATCAAATCTGGTCAATGTTGGTGGGGAGCAAAGCCAATGATTAGTAATTGGATTACATGCTTTCGACACCCAAGAGCCAACATGTACATCGTATATCTAAAGCGATTAGACGGCGACATCGAGCTTTCATTTTTTGTAGATTCTGATTTGGAGAGTTTTTATGCTTGAAAATGGAGTGATCATTGGTATTGACCCCGACCTAGATAAATCAGGTGTAGCGTTAAAAGGTTCGCAAGGACTAGTTTTATATAATCTGACTTTTGTCGAATTAAAAGACCTAATCGAGAAAGAGTACGCCGTAATCAAGAAAGTTGTTGTTGAGGCAGGTTGGTTAAATGAGAAGGCAAATTTTCATTATAGACCAAAGCAAACTAAGTCAGCTGGTGAGCGTATTGCAAAGAATGTAGGTGAGAATCACGCAACAGGTAAATTAATCACCCAGCTTATAGAAAGCATGGGCATTCCAGTTCAATTAGTTAAACCAACTAGATCAAAACTTTCTTCAGACGATTTTAAACGCATTACAGGATGGCCTAAACGATCTAACCAAGAACAACGTGATGCAGCTATGTTGATCTGGGGAATGTGATGGATAAATTCGGGTTTTGGATTTTAAGGGTGATAGCATGAATGCAACTGCAAAACCACAAAAGATGAACTGGATGAGCCGATCCGCCCACCAGTGGCTTGAGCAATATGGGCTGTGGGTTAGGTCAACAAAGATAAAAGTGTCTGCCAATCCGTTGGCTATACTAATTGACAAAAATGATAAAACTAGATTGCGAACTAGCCGCATTTCGATACCATGCGATTTAACCGACTTTGAAGGGGTGGAGATCAGTAAGCTACTGGCAAAAATGCACAATGATAAGCGCGAGTATTTGTCGGAACGTGGGTGGTTATTGATTCTTAAGTATGAGAATGACTGGTCTTATCAAACAATCGCTAATACACATAAATGCAGCAAAGCAACAGTGCGCAGAGAGATTGATTTAGGTCTTGCTTACTTGGATGGCTTAATTGAGTTAAAGTCGGAAGTTTGACAATGAATCAAAATAACTATATTTTAATTGTGCATCCGCAAAATCGGGTGCTTGGATTGGCGTCTAAAATTTTCACACAAAGCGAAATACCGCAATAGCGGTTTTATTTTGCCCAAGATTTTTGCACCCTGCAAAAATTGCCGTTATGGCAGATTGGGCGGAAGTATCGAAAGATACGCTAGTTTGCTTTGTGTGCTAGTACGCCAATTCCGCTTCAGTCTGCCACCATTATATTTATTGGCGTAAGTATTTGGTGGTGAAACTTCTCATACACAGAGGTATTCACTATGAATGCAATTTCAACTTTTACTTTCCACGAAGATTATAATGTTCGCATCATCGAATTAGATAATGGTGATTTCTTATTTCACGCTAATGATCTGTGCGCTGTTCTAAAATATGTAAATCCACACGATGCTGTGCGTCGCCATGTTGAAAAAGATGACCTAGTGAAACACGAGGTCATAGATAAATTAGGCAGAAAGCAGAAAAATAACTTTGTTTTAGAAGCTGGTATGTGGGCTTTAATCCTTGGTAGTGAAACAGAACAAGCTAAACTTGTGAAACGCTGGGTTACTTCTGAAGTTCTACCAACCATCCGCAAGACAGGTAAATACGAAGCACCCAAACCAATCGAAAAACGTGATTACATCAACAATAGCGATATGCTAAATATTAAGCGTTTGATTTGGGCTTGTACTCATCACATTAGTCATGGTGAAGCATTTAAGTTCGGTGTTTGGCACGCTTTACGTCAAGTAACTGGTGTGCCAAGTCCTGCAAAATTTGAAGTTCAACATTTACCTTTACTGGCACAGGAATTCCAACGCATCCTCAACATTGTTGAGCCATACTTTAAAGCAAGACGTGAATGTGAGCTTGCATTGATTAAACGAGTCATTCGTGAACGTGGTGACCATCAAGTTGTTAAGGCGTTACTTGATGAGATGAAAGCATCTACAACCGATTTTAATGAGACACTGCAAAAGCATTTACCAATGGTATTTGATCAGGAATGTCTAAACCTGCTTAACCGCAACCCAAACCATTATGACCATAGTGATTGCAATGAGCGGTTGATTTAATTCGAGCTTGACTGTGTTGCACACTTGGTATAAATTTGTGATATGGTGGACGTAGTTATTGCTGGTCACCAAATATATCTTGAGAAGCTCACATTTTTATGTGGGCTTTTTTGTTGCCTATAGAAAAGGTGTCTCATGTCAGAAAATGAAAATACAGTGAATAGCGAGAGCATTCATTTTGATCCGAACGGCGTAATGGTTACGCATAATATTTGGCTGGAAACTCCAACAGAAACAGTTGAACTTACTCCTGGTCACTTCTATGACGTTTTTGCAGGTAGTGAAACGCTACCAATTCAATTCCAGTTAGGACCAGTCAAAGAGCACGGCGTTAATGGTATTACCAATGAAGCATTGCTTGCTGTCCTGATCCACCGCACCACAATCTTAGACGACAGCTTTCCATGTGATGAAAACAAACAAGCCATTACACATATGGGAAATGCTTTAGCTTTATTCAACAAGCGAACAGCAGATCGTCAGCGCCGTGGCGTGGAAGGTTTAAATAAAGCTTAACAACACTCAATTTAGCCGAACGTATTACGGCGCATGAGGACTCACCAGATACTAGATATTGGTGAGTCCTTTTCTTTTATATCTATATGAGGATTGATCAATGAAGTTTGTCAATTGTCAGGGCTGTGAACAGCGGAGAGAGTGGCTGCATGAGCAAGCAAGAAAATCAAGCGAATCTATCAAGCGAGCAATCAATGCTCTCACTGGTGCTGGAACAAAACAATCAGATCCTGAACCAACACCAACAGTTGCTGCAAAACCAAAACGATCTGATCGGAACAATCAAAACGTTAGTACAGATTAATGTTAACCAGTCTGCCCATATTCAGGAATTGATCTGCTTAATCACTGATGAACCTGATGACGATAAACAGCCTGATTCTTTGGATGATTAGTGAGGTTGAATATGCCTAAGATCGTTTCAGTTATACCACCATCAATAGATGGACAGAGATCAACCAAGGTGCTAGGAACAAAAGTGCTTTTGGATAATGGTGAGTATTTACAGGGTGTGACAAAAGTCACTTTGATTGCGGATCCAGGAGAGGGAGTGTGGAAAGCAATTATCGAAGTCACCCCCGTCAACCAGCACCAAATCGACGCCGTAATGTCTGACATAATTGTGGCAGGTAGAGATGAGTAGACCATGCAGACAATATGGTTGCCCCAACATTGTGAAGTCAAGAAGCCAGCATGGCTACTGTGATGACCATGCCGACCAACGCAGTAATTGGAATAAGCGGCCACAGCGCTCAGGTTCAACGACAGAGCGCGGATACGGACATGCATGGCGATTGTTACGAGAGCAAGTATTGCGCCGTGACAATTACCTATGTGTCAATTGTGCGGCCAATGGCTACATCGTTGAGGCCACTGATGTTGATCATATCGTATCTAAAGAGCGTGGCGGCACAGATGATATAGATAATCTGCAATCGCTATGTTCGCCGTGCCATAACGAGAAGACAGCGAAAGAAGATAGCAAAAATTAATAAGTGTATTGAAACGCACAAAAAAGGCGCAAAAATCGCCGTGATGGGAGGGGGGAGGTAAAAAGTTCAGGCCTCCGCCGTAAATGACCGCCCCCCTAGGCAAATTTTTACGTGCGCGAAATTAAAAATTGAATGGGTTGACAAGATGGGCGGAATTGCATCTGTTCCTGGTCGTGGTCGTAAGGCATCGCCACAGGAACAAAAAAAGGCGCGTGGTAATCCTGGTAAACGTCCACTCAACAATCATGTACCTGAATTTTCTGAAGTCACAAATATTGATGTGCCCGACTACATGGAAAACATGGAGTTTGCATCAGTCATGTGGAAATCAATTGTCCCAGAATTATGTGCACAAAAGGTTCTTCGTATTACGGATATGCATAACGTTGAAGCCTTTTGCATGGCTTATGAAAATTGGCGCAAAGCTCAGCGTGAAGTGGCTTTTCATGGAATTGTAGTCGAAGGTGCTATGGGTGGACCTATTAAAAATCCTGCATTAACTGCATCAAATGAAGCTGCAAGACAAATGGCTATGTTTGGCGCAATGCTTGGTTTGGATCCTTCATCACGTGCACGATTAACAGGTGCTGGTCAAAAGAAAAAAGGTAATGCATTTGCAGGGGTTTTAAATATGTAGTGAGGTTCTATGGCTGGTGATTTCCCAAATGTTGATGCCGCCAACAAGTGGGCTAAAGCGGTCATCTCAGAAAAAATCCCAGCGTGTAAATGGGTTAAATTAGCCTGTCAACGTCACTTAGATGATTTAAAAAAGTCAAAAAAACGTGATTTTCCCTACAAATTTGAACCTAGATTAGCTGAAAAAAAGATTCTTTTTGTCGAATTACTGCCACATACCAAGGGTGAGTGGGCATTAAAACGGCTAAAAATCTCATTAGAAGATTGGCAAAAATTTGGGATTGCTGTCACTTTTGGGTGGATTCGCAAGAAAGATGGTTATCGCCGTTTCCGTGAAAGCTATTGGGAAGTACCACGTAAAAATGGTAAGTCAGCAATTGCGGCTGGTGTTGCACTTAACATGTTTTGTAATGATGGTGAATTTGGATCTGAAGTTTATTCAGGTGCCACAACTGAAAAACAAGCATGGGAAGTTTTTAAACCAGCACGACTAATGGTAAATCGCTCGCCTGATCTATTAGAAGAAACAGGCATCGTGGTTAATGCGGCGAGTTTAGAAATACCAACGGATGGATCTCTTTTTGAACCATTAATCGGTGATCCACCAGACGGACAATCACCTCATTGCGCGATCGTTGATGAATACCATGAACATATTGATTCACGCTTGTATGACACCATGCAGACGGGTATGGGTGCGCGTCGACAACCTTTGATCTTCACCATTACAACAGCTGGATTCAATATTGAGGGTCCATGCTATGACTTGCGTGATCGTGTCATGCAGATGTTACTGGGTGTTATTGAAGATGACGAATTGTTTGGCTGGATTTGGACTATTGACGAAGGTGATGACTGGACCGATCCGAAAGTTTTGCAGAAAGCTAACCCTAATTTTGATATTTCAGTCTATGGCGATTATCTCGAGTCGCAGCAAAAAAAGGCCGTTCAGCATCCATCGCGTCAAAATACATTTAAAACAAAGCATTTAAATGTGTGGGTATCAGCAAGAACTGCATTTTTCAATATGGAAAAGTGGAAGGCTTGCGCTAATACTGGTTTAAATATTGATCAATTTAAGTCTGTTCCATGTTTAATCAGCGCAGATTTAGCATCAAGAATCGATTTGGCTGCAACAGTTAAGTTGTTTTATCGCATAGAAGCAGACGGAAAGATTCATTATTACTGTATCGCCCCTAACTTCTATGTTCCTGAAGATACGATTTTTAATGGTGAAGAAAAGCAAGTCATTAAGTTGTACCAGAAATGGCACAACTTAGGACTGATCGATGCGCATGACACAGCTGAAAATGATCTGAATCTTATTGCTGATGATATTACTGATATGGCACAGCATGTTGCCTTAACAGAAGTACCTCTTGATGAATGGGGTGGTTTTCAAATTATTAGTAAGGTTGAGGCCAAAGGTTATTCAGCTGTAAAGATTCCCAAAAATGTCAAAACGTTTTCGCCAGCTATGCGCGAGCTTGAAGCAGCAATTGCGGCTGGACGTTTTCATCATGATGGCAATCCGATTTTATCTTGGATGATTGGGAATGTTGTTGCTAATCCCGATGCCAATAATAACGTCTTTCCACGCAAGCCTAACAACTCCAAAAAAATTGATGGTGCAATTGCACTGTTGATGGGAATTAGTCGTGTGCTTGCATTAACCAGCCAGAAACAAGAATCGAATTTATCTCAACACTTGGAGAAACACGGGGTTAGAAGATTGTAATGAATTTATTATCAAAAATGGGGGCGTTTCTTGGTTTCAAGAATTCGCCCTCAATCATTTCTAG
>NZ_RDNY01000014.1:0-56385 GCF_003687745.1 Acinetobacter sp. 2JN-4
ATCAATTTTCTGACAAATATTTCTCAAATAAACTTCGAGTAATTTCTACCATCTAATCAATGAAAATAATTTCGATCGATTAACCAGTAAAAATCCACACAAGTTGTTCTTCTTCAATTCTTAATGAATTTTTCACCACCTCATCAGTGGCAAATCAACGCAATAAACACTCATAAACTTAACCAGTAAAGCTAAGTTCTGTTTGCTTCATCGCGTCGGGATGTGTGCATTATAGGAGATTTTTTTTGGTGCGCAAGTCTTTTTAAACATAGGATTTATTGAGTGTTGCTTTTTTAGACCAAAGCCTGCACAACAAACCACCAAAAATACGATAAACACATGATAAAAAGGAAGAAATATAAATTTAATATTTCTTCCATATTTTTTACTTTTTGCTCTTTATCTGAACACTTATGATTTTAACCGGTTGTTTTGGTACATTTTGATGCATTCCTTGGTTTCCAGTAGGTACATTTACGATTTTATCAATCACCTCCATACCCTTAGTCACTTTACCAAACACTGCATAGCCAGCATCTCTTTGTGAACGATTGAGGAAGCTGTTATCAGCAACATTTATAAAGAATTGACTCGTTGCAGAGTTAGGATTATTGGTTCGAGCCATCGCTAATGTGCCACGGGTATTCTTCAGACCATTATCTGCTTCATTCACAATTGGTGCTTTTGTTTTTTTCTCAACCATATTCTCATCTAAACCACCACCCTGAACCATAAATCCAGGAATCACTCGATGGAAGATCGTACCTGTATAGAAGTTGCTTTTAACATAGCTTTCAAAATTCTTCGCTGACACAGGCGCTTTATCATCAAAAAGCTCTATTTCAACATTCCCCATGCTGGTTTTCATTTCAACCATTGTGTTTGCAAATAAATGACCACTGGCCAAAAGTAAACTTGTTGTAATGAACAACGTTTTCATCATTGCTTTTCTCAACTTGAAAATAGATTTTTTGTGGACATTCATCTTAGTTTTACAAATTCATTTTTGCTATTTTTATTTGTTACGCTAAACAACACCTATGTTTCACGTGAAACATAGGTTCATCGGCAGATTAACTATTTTTATCCCAAAACTTTCTAAAGTTTTTTGCAAACTCAATCGTATTACGTTTAGCTTTACTTGAGATAGGGGTTAGGTTGAGAAAACCATGGCTCTGATCAACATAATTGACATACTGAACTTTGACACCATTTTGTCGTAGCTTATGACTATAGATCTCGCCCTCGTCATGAAGTAAATCATGTCCCGCTGTAATCACGTAGGCAGGCGCAAGCTTGCGAAGGTTGCCGAAGGTAGGTGAGATAATCGGATCATCTAAAGCGACATTGTGCTGGGTCGCATAATAGTCCGTAACGTAATCCACATCCTTACTGGTCAGCACTAAGCCTTCACCATAGGCGTAGAAAGAAGGATGTCTACTTTTGAAATCCACAGCTGGATAAATTAATAGTTGTGCTTGGGGTGCATATGCTTTTCCAACCGTGTGCTGCGCCACAACTGTACTTATATTACCACCCGCACTATCTCCAGCAACTGCAATACGATTTTTATAAATCTTGAGTTGGCGGCGATTCTGATAAACCCAAGCCAAAGCATCCTCACATGATTTAATCAGCAGTTGCGGCGATGCTTCGGGTGCCAGTGGATAATCAATACTCAAAACTTGTACCTTTGCGTATTTCGCGATTAATCGACATGCTTCATCATGTGTGTCCAAACCACCCACGACAAAACCACCGCCATGATAGAACACAATCATAGGAAGTTTCTTGTTTGGTGCTGGATGAAAATGACGAGCAAAAACTGTTCCGCTTTGCAAAGGTAATCGAATATCTTCAACAGATTCGATTGCAGTCGGTTTATTCAATATAGCCAACATCTGTGCATCAAATTGGCGTCGAGACTCAATCGGATCCTCACCCAGAATACCAATATGTCCTTGTTTGATTTGAACAGCCATCAAGCATTTGGTAAATGCATCTAAATCTGGGTATTGATATGAATAACCTAAAACCTTAGCAAGAGATTCTTGTACGATTTTAGGCAGCTTATCCAGCACTCGTGCAGCAGGACCTTGTCCATGATCTAAAATTGTTTGAATTTTTTGAGGTAATGCTGTCACGTTTTTCCCCTTTCCACTTTGTCGTTAGTTCTTGTTCTTTCCGACTATATGCCTTTATAAAGTCATAGATCAAGAATTTAAAAATAAAACCTAAGCTAAATGACTGATCTAAAAAAGTCATTAACCATTCTGCTTATCTATGCCCTCTTTTTAAGTCAGTCCAAATCATTGATTGGATCAGAAGACAAAAACCTCAAAAAGTAAAATTCTGCTTATTGAGGTTTTATCACTTCATATATCTCGATTAACGACCAGCAGATGCTGAACCTGTGACATTAATTCCAACTTGTCCTGGTTGGACTTGTGCTTTTACTCCAGCGCCAGTTTGGACACCATGAGAACCGACACCAACATTTGTTGAACCTGTCGCCTCAACAGAAACACAACCAACCATCGGACTTATCGCAATACACAATACTGAGATTAAAGTGAGCTGTTTCATAAATTTTCTCTTAATTAGGCCAACACAAACAATTTGGTTTGTGAAATATCATCATTGCTGTTTTGGATATCAATCTACAAGTCCGCATGGATTATTTTTACTGTCAGTTTGGCAAATCATTGCGAAAGGTTTCAATTGTCCTAAAACTAAAAAACTAGAATCATTTTATTGATTCTAGTTTTCATTCATCAATGAATCTATATAACCTAAGAGCGCCATATATAGCAGTATATGTTTAGATTATTCTGTTGGCATCAACATGACAATCTATTGCTCTGTAGGTTTAGATTTTTAGATTATTGTACTGATGCATCAGCATCGACCGCACCAGATACATCGGCAGATGGGCTACCTGACTCAACACCCATAGAAGTATCCGCTTGTATGCCTACACCAGCTTGCGCGCCAGTAGGGCTTGCACTTGTTTGAGCTGAACCTGAAGCTTCTACACCGCCTTGTGAAGTACAACCTACCGCTGTGAATGCTACACCTGTTACAACCATTGAAATCAATGCTAATTTTTTCATTGCTTACTTCCTTTCATTATGACAAAAAGCAAAGTCGCCTTTGCGTTGCCTATGATTCACAATTTTTTTCTCAGACGTGATGCGGATTGGTTGTAGTTTGTAGTGGAAGCTGCATTATTTTGCAATTTTTCTTAAATGAGTCATTTTCACAATTCACATATCTTTTCATTTAAGCAGCATCACTAAATTCTGATTAATACAGATGTTTCTTCATTCTGCGATGCATTTTAACTGCAAAATTCTGTTTATCTTATATTTTTATAATTCATAGAAACACTGCATAACTGTCTTATAAGATTACAATTACGTAGTTTTTATTGAAAATGAGTTAAGCAGCAATAAAAAACCGTGGTTTTAGTCCACGGTTTTTAGCCTTTTTTACTGTGATTTTAAGGCCACTGCATCTCACCCTTTACTACTTTTGCACCCAAATCCAAACTATCAGACTCACCTAAAGCTGGATATTGTTTTTGCATGGATTGTATTAACTGGGCTGAATCCTTGGTAGCTTTCACCGCTTTCTCATATTGCTTTAAATAGTCAATCGAGAAGTTCACTGCATCTAAACCTTCAGCCGCCCCTGCTTTCATATGTGCTGGTACCACAGTTGTCGGCTTTAACGCCTTGATACTTTCTAAAGCCTGAATCACCTCAGCACGGTCTTTTGTGGTCGGAGTATCTGCCATCCATAAGTGTATGCCTGAGGATACTGGAATCCCACCTACGACCGCTTTAGCACTTGGGATCCACAAATAAGTCAGCTCTTTTTTACCCTTAATTTCAATGCTTTCATTTTCAAACTTTAAGGTTTTCGCTGTATAGGCCTGAGGAATAATAATTTGAGTCGGTGCATTGGCGCCCATTTTAGGTCCCCAATACTGCACTTTCAAAGCTTGTGTATCTTGAATATGTTTAACGGTTTCAGGCGTCGCAATGATTTGTACATTTGGGAAGTATTGCTTAAATACATCTAAACCAAAGTAAAAGTCTGGATCACCATAACTTACAAAAATCGTTTTTAAAGTTTTACCGCTATCAAGGATATCAGCCGCGATACGCAAGGCTTCTGATTTAGAGAATTGAGCATTGACCAATAAAACTTCTTTATCACCTTCTATTAAAGTTGACGTAACCCCAAAATGCTCAGGTTTCGCCAGAAAATTTTGAATTTTTAATTCTTGTGCGAAGGTCGTTGATGCTGCCGCGAATGTTGATAATGCAGTGAATGCAATTGCATAAGGTTTTATGTTCATTTTTTCATCTCCAATCTGATAGAAAACACTATAAATTGCATTTACTACTGAATAAACAGCCTAAATTAAGATAAAATGTTGCATATCTTGCAACAATCAAAAATAAATATGGATACGTTAAAAGCCATTCAGGTCTTTGTTTGCATTGCACATCAAGGCAACCTCAGTAAAGCCGCAAAACATTTAGATTATTCTAAAGCGATGGTGTCTCGCTATCTTGAGCATCTCGAACAAAGCTTTTCTACTCGATTGTTTCAACGGAATACACGTAAAGTGTCGCTGACACCTGCGGGTGAAAAAGCACTGGTGTATTGCGAAAATATTTTGCAACAGCAACAACTATTAGCCGGCTTGGCTGCTCCAGAACAACATACGGGTACGATCCGCTTTACCTGTGGCTTATTTTTATTTCAACTGGGTGTGAATGAATGTATTCGACAATTTAAAAAACGCTATCCTCACATCCATTTTGACGTTTATTTGACTGAGAACACGCTTGATCTCATGGATGCTCAAGTTGATCTAGCCCTACGTATTACTCAAAAAGTTGCTGATGGACTGATTGCACGACCTGTATGCCAAATTGCATCTACTTTTTGTGCACATCCGCATTATTTACAAGATCATTCCCCCCTTTCACACCCCAGTCAATTGATTCAGCATGAATGTATTGCTCACTATACCCACAATCAATATTGGACCTTGTTTGATCAAGATCAACAACCTCAGAACTACCCCTTAAATGTGACCTTTAAAAGCAATGACGTGATTGCGCTGTATCAAATGTGCCTCGCAGCGCAAGGCATTGCCATGTTGCCGACGTTCCTTGTTCGTCAAGATATTGCAGCTAACCGTCTGCAACAGGTGTTTACAGATTTTTCTGCACCCGATCTGACTTTGTCTTTAGTCTATGCATCTAGACAACATTTACCAAAAATAACCCAAGAATTTATTGCTTTCGTGATCGAAAACTTAAATTTTTACCTAGATCAGCAAAATTAAAATATTTAAATCGACCTGAACGCTTGAATTTTGTCGGGTTGCCCATACTTCATCCATATTATGAATGACCAATATGTGGCAGTTCGGGTTTGATCCTATGAGCATTCACGCCAAAAGGACTGTACATGTTTAAGAACTTTTTTAAACGGAGATCATCAATGGCTAATGAGCACAATGAGCAAGCTCAAGACATTCAAAATGAGCAACAACCTGAACAAACTCAAACTGAAGGTGTAGAGCAAGCAACAAACGAGCTTAGCGTTGAAGATTTACAAGCGCAAATCACCACACTGGCAGAAGCTTTAAAACTAGAAAAAGCACGTGCAGCGAATGCAACCTATGAAGCAGAAAAAGTGAAAGAACGTTTAGAACGTGAAGCTGAAACTGCGAAAAAATTTGCTTTAGAAAAATTTGCCAAAGATTTACTCGACTCGGTCGACAACCTTGAGCGTGCGATTCAAGCTGCGGGCGATGAGCAGTCGCCTTTACTTGAAGGTGTACAACTGACCTTGAAATCATTACTCACCACGCTAGAAAAATTTGATGTGGTTGCAGTAGATACTACCAATGGCTTCAATGCAGATCATCACCAAGCAGTCGGTCTTGACCCAAATGCCAAAGCAGGTGAAATCGGCACGGTACTACAAAAAGGTTATACCTTGTCTGGTCGTCTCTTGCGTCCAGCGATGGTCATGGTTGGTCAATAAAGCACAAGAGCAACCTGTAAATTTGCTCAAAGTACAAAGAATTTGAGAGTTTTTTGATTTTTTTTCATAAAAATGCTTGAAAAAAACCGAATGACTCTCATATCGAATAACAAGCAAATCCCCTTTCGGAAGCAACGCTTTTCAGCCCCTTAATTTAGGGTGGAAATGAGGGGATTCAAAAAATTTTAGAGGAACACACCAAATGGCGAAAATTATTGGTATTGACTTAGGTACTACCAACTCATGTGTTGCTGTACTTGAAGGCGATAAAGTAAAAGTAATCGATAATGCAGAAGGCGCACGCACAACTCCATCAATCATTGCCTATAAAGATGGCGAGATCTTGGTTGGTCAAAGTGCAAAACGTCAGGCTGTAACTAACCCAAAAAATACATTATTCGCAATCAAGCGTTTAATTGGTCGTCGCTATGAAGATGCTGCGGTACAAAAAGACATCGGTCTTGTACCTTACAAAATCATCAAAGCTGACAACGGTGATGCTTGGGTTGAAGTAAATGATAAAAAATTAGCACCTCAACAAATTTCTGCTGAAATCTTGAAAAAGATGAAAAAAACTGCTGAAGATTATTTAGGTGAAACTGTAACAGAAGCGGTTATTACTGTTCCTGCTTACTTCAACGATGCACAACGTCAAGCAACTAAAGATGCGGGTCGTATTGCAGGTCTTGATGTTAAACGTATCATTAACGAACCAACTGCTGCTGCACTTGCGTTCGGTATGGACAAAAAAGAAGGCGATCGTAAAATCGCGGTTTATGACTTAGGTGGCGGTACGTTTGACGTATCAATCATCGAAATCGCAGACCTTGATGGCGACCAACAAATCGAAGTTCTTTCTACCAATGGTGATACTTTCCTTGGTGGTGAAGATTTCGATAACGCATTGATCGAATACTTGGTTGAAGAGTTCAAGAAAGATCAAAGTGTGAATCTGAAAAATGATCCACTTGCGTTACAACGTTTAAAAGAAGCGGCTGAGAAAGCAAAAATCGAGCTTTCTTCATCTAACGCAACTGAAATCAACCTTCCATACATCACTGCTGATGCGACTGGTCCTAAACACTTAGTGATCAACGTAACACGTGCAAAACTTGAAGGTTTAGTTGCAGACTTAGTTGCTCGTACCATTGAACCTTGCCGTATCGCACTGAAAGATGCTGGACTTTCAACTTCTGAAATCTCAGACGTGATCTTGGTAGGTGGTCAGTCTCGTATGCCACTTGTACAACAAAAAGTACAAGAATTCTTTGGTAAAGAGCCACGTAAAGACGTGAACCCTGACGAAGCTGTGGCAATGGGTGCTGCGATTCAAGGTGCGGTATTGTCTGGTGACAAGAATGACGTACTTTTACTCGACGTAACACCATTAACCCTTGGTATCGAAACCATGGGTGGCGTGTTAACTGCAATTATTGAGAAAAACACCACGATTCCTGCGAAGAAATCACAAGTGTTCTCAACTGCTGCTGACAACCAACCTGCTGTAGACATTTCTGTGTTCCAAGGTGAACGTAAAATGGCTCAGCAAAACAAATTGTTAGGTAACTTCCAACTCGGCGACATCCCACCTGCTCCACGTGGTGTGCCGCAAATTGAAGTTTCATTCGATATCAACGCTGATGGTATCTTAAAAGTATCTGCGAAAGACAAGAGCACAGGTAAAGAGCAGTCGATCCAGATTAAAGCAAACTCAGGTTTGTCTGATGCTGAAATCGAAGCAATGATCAAAGATGCTGAAAACAATGCAGAAGAAGACCGTAAGTTTGAAGAGCTTGCGAAAGCACGTAATGAAGCAGACGCTTTAATTACTAGCTCGAACAAAGCAGTGAAAGATCTTGGTGAACAAGTGACTGCTGATGAAAAAACTGCGATTGAAACTGCGGTTTCTGAACTTGAAGCTTCAACAAAAGAAAATGATGTTGAAGATATCAAAGCAAAAACTGAAGCTTTACAAAACATCTTGATGCCAATCACACAACGTGCTTATGAACAAGCACAAGGTGCTGCGGGTGGTGCTGAAGGTTTTGATCCAAACGCATTCCAAGGTGGCGATGCAGGTCAACAACAAAAAGCGGACGATGGCGTTGTAGATGCTGAGTTCACAGAAGTAAAAGACGACAAAAAATAATTTGTCATTTTGAATAAAACCGCTCATATTTGGGCGGTTTTTTTATGTAATTTAAGCTTTAAAATATAGGGCTAGTTTATATTGATTATTATTAAAAATAATGATAATTGTATGATTTTAATGAATGTAAATTTTCTTTATTTTAAAATAAATGGTAAGAATTAAATATGAATATATATAAAATTGAGGTTGAAAATTTTAGACTTCTTAAAAATTTTTCAATGGATTTAGAAAAAGAGTTATCTTTAATTATTGGAAAAAACAATGTTGGCAAGACATCACTTCTATCCGTACTTGATAAGTTCTTAAACGAAAAAAGTAAATTTTCTTATGATGACTTCAATATAGAGATAAAAAAAACATTGGAGAACATGATAAAGTCGAGTAAGACTCTTACAGAAAAAGAGTTCGTAGCAATAGGTATTAAGTTAAAAATATTTATTAAATATGATGAAAATGATGATTTATCCAATGTAAGTAAAGTTTTAATGGATTTAGATCCAAATAATAATAAAATAGTTTTAGGATTTGAATATACTTTAGATCATACAAATTACTTAAAAATTAAAAAAGACTACACTGCTTTTTTAGCGATTGAGAATACCAAAGTTTATACAGGAACAAAAAAGAAGCCAAGAGAATTAAATGAATTTTTAAAACAAGAATTAGATCATTATTTCCATATTGATAAGTTATCTTTTGAGTATGATGTTGTTAGTCAAAAAGTTAATATTGATAAGTCTATCGATTTAGTGAAAGAAGGAATTAGTCTTAAAGATATTATTAACTTTAAATATATTAGTGCGAGACGAGATGTAACGAACAAAGAGAAAGAAAATACACTATCTAAACAAACTTCTAACCTTTATAAAAAGGCAGAAGATAATACCGAAAAGAAGGATGCTACAGACGGTTTCAAAGATCAGCTTTCAGAAACTGATAATGAATTAAGTGCTATATATAAGGATATTTTTAAGGGTGTACTTGAAAAAGTTCAAAGATTTGGTGGTATAAAAGGACAAAGCACTGACATATCCATTATTTCAACATTACAACATAGAGAGTTGCTTGATGGTAATACTACAGTGGTATATAGCCATGACGATCATCAGTTACCAGAGAGTTATAATGGGTTAGGTCATATGAATTTGATCAGTATGATTTTTGAAATTGAAATCCTTGTACAAGAATTTAAAAGGGACAAAGATACAAAACCTGCTGATATAAATCTATTGTTTATCGAAGAGCCAGAAGCACATACGCATCCACAGATGCAATATATTTTCATTAAGAATATAAAGAATTTACTCAAAGAGGGTATTCAAAGAGATGATGGAATAAATAGATCATTACAATATCTGATTACAACACATTCATCTCACATTGTCGCTGATAGTGATTTTGAGGATATTAAATATTTAAAAGTTGTAGAAAAAAATAGTGTAGTGTCGAAGAATCTTTCAGATTTAATAAAAGAATATGATACTGATAAAACACAATATCAATTTCTAAAACAATATTTAACAATAAGTCGAGCTGAAATTTTCTTTGCTGATAAAGCAGTCTTAATTGAGGGTGATACTGAAAGGATTTTGATACCAACGATTATGCGAAAAGTTGATTTAGAAGAAGCTAAATGTCTAGAAGTTGAACATAAAGTTGATGAATTTTTACCTTTACTCTCTCAAAATATATCAATAATAGAAGTTGGGGCGTATTCACAGATTTTTGAAAAGTTTATTAACTTTTTAGGTATTAAATCATTAATTTTAACGGATATTGATTCAAAAGGTGATATTGGAAATAAAGATAAGAATACTGGTAAACCAATCATTGAAGCTTGTGAGGTTATAAAAGGTATAACGACCAGTAATTCAGCAATTAAGCATTTTTTGGGACATATACAATGGGATGATTTGAAAGTATTGTCTGCTGAGAGGAGAATAGTTCCTGGAGGAAAAATATGTTTATGTTATCAACAAGAAGAGAATGGCTATCATGCAAGAAGCTTTGAAGATGCATTTATTCATATAAATAAAAACTTTATATGTGCAAAGATAGAAGACTTTCAAGGATTGAAAAATAGGAAACACTTCAATGATGGTGTAAGTGATGCTTATATACTTGCTGAAAATTGCATTGCAAAGAAAACACATTTTGCATTAGACATTTTATATCACAGCAATGATGATTTCAGTAATTGGCAAATACCTGCGTATATTAAAGAGGGTTTATTGTGGTTGAAAGCAGACTAAATCTAGAACTCGAAGTACAGCAGATTTTCCAGCTAATTGATCAAGGACGAAATTTTCTTTTAAGCGGTGGTGCTGGAAGTGGAAAGACCTATTCATTAGTCAGTGTGATTAATCAGGCAATTACTGAAAATCCTACAGATAAGATTGCTTGTATGACCTATACAAATGCAGCAGTGAAGGAAATTGAGGAAAGAGTTAATCATAAGAATTTGAATGTAACTACGATTCATGATTTTTTGTGGGACAATATCAAACATTTTCAAAAAGAGTTAAAACAAGCCATTATTTCCTTGGCTAATGATGAAAATATAAAAAAAATTTCTATTGATGGAGAAAATCCTCTTAGTAATGATTTTTTTGATCATCTAGAGGGTGGAATCCAATATAAAGAATTTGTGCGTATGAAAGAAGGTATCATCTCACATGATGAACTACTTATTATTGCAAACTATCTTTTTGATAAATATCCAAAACTTTGTAGCATCGTAAAAGATAAATATAAATTTATCTTTATTGATGAATATCAAGATACAAGTGAAGGTGTTGTTGAAATTTTTCTAACTCATTTTAAGAAGAGTAATAAGAAAAATATTATTGGTTTCTTTGGGGACGCTATGCAGTCCATCTATGATGATGGAATTGGGAATCTTGACAGGTATAAAGGAGTAGATGAAAGTACAGTAAATGAAGTGTTGAAAAAGCAAAATCGAAGAAATCCTCAGCTAGTTATTAATTTAGCAAATAAATTGCGTACTGATCATATTAAACAAGAACCCTCTACTGATCGAAATGCACCAAATATGATGGAAAGTATAGTGAAGCAAGGCAAAATTTTGTTTTTATATTCTAAGAATGATGATACTGATATAGCTAAAAGGTTTTTAAAGGAGAAAGAAAACTGGAATTTTGACAAGAATGAAGTAAGCAGTACAAGTATCAAAGAAATTAAAACAAAAGAATTAAATCTTACTCATAATTTAATTGCTGAAAAAGCTGAATTTAAGAATTTAATGGATATTTATGATAAAGATCCTATTATTGGCTTAAAGTCGGACATACTGAGTAAAATAAAAGAGAATAAAAAAAATAATAAACCTGAAATTGCAATTACTGAAGACGATACTTTTGAGAATGTTGTGGATAAATTTCAATTAAAAAATAGATCAAAAGAATTGAAGAAAGATGTTCTATTGATGAACCCAATCACAGCACAGCTTTATAATCAATTAAAAGATAAACCATTTTCTGTAGTGAGAAAAATATATTTAGATAAAGATGCTTTGATTGATGATAAAAAACAAAATGAAGACGATGAAAATAAAAAAGGTTCTAAGCGAGATAACTTGATTAAACATGTTTATAAAATTCAAACTAATATTAGGCTATATCAAGATAAAAAGTATAATGACTTTTTACGAGTTACAGACTTTCGTTTTAAAATTGAAAAAATATCAGATAAAAAAACTCTGAAAGAAAATATTGAGAGCCTTGTTAATGTTGGTGATAAAACAATCGAAGAAGTTATCAATTTTGCTCATGAAAAAGGTATTTGTCTAATTGATGATAAATTCAATTCTTTCAAAGAGAAAAATGAGTATCTATATAATCGTGTTAAAACAGTCAAATTTAGTGAGTTTCAAAAGTTATATGATTATTTAGAAGGGAAAACACCATTTTCAACGCAGCATAAAACGAAAGGTGCTGAGTTCGATAATGTTTTAGTGGTATTAGATAATGGTAATTGGAATGACTATAACTTTAACTATCTTTTCAATGAAGAAAATATTCGTCAGAGATTTATTGATGGAAAGTCTAAGACTAAAAGCAAATTAGAATCACTTCCGAGAGTGCTTAATAGAACACAAAAGATATTCTATGTTTGTTGTACACGAGCAAAGGAAAATTTAGCAGTTTTCTTTCACAATCCTGATGAAGAAGTTGTAGCAAAAGCTAAAGAATGGTTTGGTGATGATAATGTTCTTGATTTAGAAGTGGTTCACAGATGAATAACTATGGTGTTTTGTTGGTATATACATAGATTTTTTTATAAAAGTAAAGAGTGAGTAAATTCAATTATTAATTCAAATTTACTACACAATATAAATAATAACAGCATAAAAGTAGTGTTTGCTATTTTAGCTGTCAGATATAAAGTTACAACAGATATTACTTCACAAACCGCATCGACAAGTCCACAGCCTTAACATCTTTAGTCAATGAACCCATCGGAATATAATCAACGCCTATGCTTGTGACTCCATGGTTTAGCCTTCTGTAGTTTGGTTGAAATACAGTTCACCCAAAATCGGCATAAATAATGGAATCACCCCACAAGCTGATATTTCATCCAGAAACTCAGGGATATTCACATCAGGTAATAACTGTGGTGTCTCATCAATCGGAGTCACCATGCTATCCCAATGGCACGGGATAATATATTTTGGCTTGAGCAGTTGCACCACATCTCTGACATAATTCGGTCGGTATTTACGTCCAATTGCACACAAACAAACGATATCCGCCCGCCGCCCTTGCAATTCTTGTTCGATAAAATCCGCTGAATCGATATGTACAACGCTCAGTTTTCCAGTATTAATCCACCAGTTAAACACCTGCCCATGTCTTAGCTGATGAAATTTGGGTGGATAAGGTGGTGGTGTGGTCATATCTCCAGGTAGTGGCACACGTCCAAACAGTGCTTTGCCATGAATCGAAGGTAGTCCAATAACTTGCCACCTTCCACAATCAATCACTTCTCGCCCTTTTGTCTCTAACATCTGCTGTTCAGCTAGTCCTGCTGAACGTCCATACATGAGACTCGCTTTAGATCCAATTAATCGTGCGCCTGTTTGTTTACACACTTCAGGGGCATCCAAAATATGATCATAATGTGCATGTCCAATCAGCACATCATCTGCCTGTGGAATGTATTGTTTAACCAATTCTGGATCACTGAGCAAAGGTTGAGTGAGTGTATGCCATAGGCTTGGACGACTAATAAATGGGTCCAAAACCAAAGTACGATATTGATCTGATAGGATAAAACCTGCTGTACCTAAATATTTAATTTTTAAATTTTCGTTTTTCGCTTGGGCTGGAGAGCAAGCTGTCCATGTTGGATCAGGTGTTTTGAGTAAATACTTCAGCATTTAGATTCCCTTTCATTTTATTTTACTTATCCGTTTCTACTTAGAACAGCTTAAATATGGCAGCTGTACTCATACATAACAAGTGCAATGTTAGCGCTCAAGGAGCGGTATCACAGATCACCAACTTGATACACACAAACTTTATGTATAATTCAAAATGTTAAAATGATGATATAAATAAAAGATGAAAGCTGATCTTGTTATCGCCAAGCCTCTATCAACCTTTATTTTCAAAATTGTTAAATGATACGAATCGTTTTTATATGTCTTACACTCTTTATTTTATGGTCTGGTTATCAAAGCTACCAGCACCCGCAGCTTAAATTTAACTCGCTTTTGGATCGGATCACCCACCCTTTCGATACACGGCTTCGCTATCGTATAGCAGAAGTTGACCCTCGCTTTAAACTCAGTATCGAGCAAGTGAAAGAGATTAGCCAACAAGCCACGCAAATTTGGAACGATGGGACAGGAAAAGAATATTTTGTATATGATCCTAACGCTCAACTGAGTATCCATTTAATTTATGATGAACGTCAAATTGAAAGTGAACTACGTCGACAACATTTGACTGAACTAGACGCAAACCAACAACAATGGCGAAATAAGAAGAAACAGCTTGATCAAATCGAACAAGCAATGATGCAAAACAAACAATCTCTAAACTTAAAACGACAACAGCTCGATCAGCAAATTCAACATTACAATCAAGAGCAACACGCTGCCCGACTCAAGCCGTCATCGACTACGCATCAGCAATATTTCCAACAACGGCAACAGGTTTTACAACAAAATATTGAATTATTAAAACAAGAAATAGCGCAATACAATCAAAAAGTTATTTCGCTAAATCAGAAGGTTGATGAGCTGAACGCACTGGATCAACAATTAAACACCTCAGTCAGTCAGTATAAACAACGTTTTCAACCCCATTTATTTCATAAAGGCTTATTTAACGGAAAACAGATTCTCATTTATGAACTTGAATCCCAAGATGACCTAAGATTAACTCTGGCGCATGAGTTTGGACATGCCCTTGGGCTAAAACACACTGATGACCCGCATGCTCTCATGCATCCGATTATGAAAGATCAAGATGCTGCTAATTTTCGTTTAACACCAGCCGACTTGAATTTATTGTTGGCACGTTAATCCAACCAACCTGTTGAAATTTAATCCAGCAAGAATCTAATCAGAATTTCATTCAAGGTTAAGCATGGTGATTTCTAGCTAAGAAGCAACGCATGACAAAAATACCTGTAGACCATTCATGTCACTAATAAACAATTTTTTGTTCAAAGGGAAAAAACTTTTCAGTTCGGGATGACTCTTACAAAAGTTAACAATTTGGTTGTTTTACAGCCATTTTTACTTTGATTTTAGTTTTACAAAGCTTAATCCTTTGATATTTTTCGACTTATGATAAAAATATAACCTGTTTTTTGATTTATTTATTGTGTATATCATTCGTTTCATTACTCGCTTTATTAGAACAAAATCACAATTTTTAGCTTTATTTATTAAATAGATAGCACTTTGACCTAAGCAAAAAATTGCTCAAGAATAAATTTTATTTTGGGGGATTTTACATGCGTGATCAAAGTTTAATGATCGTTATTGCGACATGCTTATACATGGGCATACCTCATGCAAGTTATGCTCAAAATCATTCGCATGGTACAACTCCCCATAACCACCATGCGGTTGAAACACCAATACATTACCGTATTGCAGAGATCGACCCGAGATTCAACTTAAGCAGCCAGCAGGTGCTTGAGCTAATCCAACAAGCTGCAAATATCTGGACACAAGAAACGGGAAAACAACACTTTATTTATGATCCACACGCCAAATTTAGCATTCACTTAGTTTATGATGAACGTCAACAACAGAGCACTCATCGTGTCCAAAGCTTGGGTCAAATCACACAACAACAAAAACAATGGGAAAACCAGAATCAGCAGCTACAACACGTCAAAGATGAAATCGAAAAAACCACAACCTTGCTCACCAATAAACAAGCGCAACTCACCACCCAATTTCAACAATATAACGCAGATATACAGCGGTTTAATCAACAACGTTCATCGTCAAAAAATTTAGCTAATCAGCTCGCCCAGCGCCAAAAAATACTGCAACAACAAGCCGCTACACTACAGCATGACATGCTACTGCATAACCAAAAAACACAGCAAATTAATCAGGAAATTAAAAACTTAAATCAAAAAAACCAGCAACTTGTTGCCGCAGCGAATCAATTTAATCAAGTCTTTCAACCTCGTCTATTTCATAAAGGTCATTTTAATGGCAAGCAGATTGTTATTTATGAGTTTACGACTGCAGATGATTTACGTTTAACTCTCGCACATGAATTTGGACATGCTTTGGGATTGGCACATACAGATGATCCTAAGTCTCTAATGTATCCCGTTATCCAACAGCAAAATTTGCAAAGATTTTCTTTTACTGATTCTGATCGAAACTTGGTAAAAGCAAGATACTGAGCATAAAAATATCTCTTGCGCTGAACCATACAACTAGATAGACAGTCTGTTTTTTAGACAAATAGGTTTTTAATTTTACATGATATAGATCGTATTTTATTCAGTCAATTATCCCTATTTATGCTGATTATTTTTGCCAAAATTATCATTTTTCCCATTCGAGAATAAAAAATAAATAATTGTTGCTACATTAATTTTAGCTCAATCAACCCTCAAACTAGAGACTCTTGACTCAATTAAACATTTATTTTCTACAGATGTATTTTTATTCATTGTCTATAAATATTTTTCAACCCCGTGAATTTAAATATATTTCATCAAATTGACTAATCATAAAAGCTGATTAAAATACAGCCCTTTTCAAGTTTTATCTCCTGCTATGCGTTTATGTTCTCTCCTATTGGCCACATGTTTTTTTGTGCTGGCTCAAGCATCGGCTTTTGCTCAAATTTCCTCAAATTCTACTCAGAGCCAAGTCCGCTATAATACAGAGCACCCTTTGCACTACCGTATTGCCAATTTTGATCCTCGCTTAAAGATTAGTCAGCAGCAAATGATTGATTTAAGCAAACAGGCTGCAGCAATTTGGGAAAAAGACACGGGACAACACTATTTTGTTTATGATCCTGAAGCTGAGTTTTCCATTCATTTAGTCTTTGATCAGCGTCAAATTCGTAGTATGAAACGCGCTGAAAGTTTGAATCAATTAGAACATGAACAACAAATTTGGCTAAATGAAAATCAACAATTACAACAACTCAAACAAAATGTAGCTCAATCAAAAATGCAACTTGAATTGCAGAAAACTGAATATCAAACCGGTGTTGAGAATCTGCAACAACATAAACAGCGAAGCTCGATTAAAACCTTATTTACGTCAATTCAAAAACAACAACAAGATCTTGAACAACAGTCTGTACAGCTACAAACGCGTATTGCTAAACATCAGCAGCTGGTTCAGCAACTAGACCTACAAACGGAAAAGTCCAAACAACTTTACCAACAATTAACCCAATCAATTGCTGAATTTAATCAAACCTTTAAGCCTCAGACTCTACACAAAGGTCAATTTGATGGGGACAAAATTTTTATCTACGAGTTTTCTTCAATCGATGACCTACGGCTAACTTTAGCGCATGAATTTGGACATGCCTTAGGACTCAAGCATACCCAAGATCCAAAATCTTTGATGTATCCGCGCATCAAAGCACAAGATGCCAAAGATTTTAAACTCACCAATACAGATTTGGAGCTATTGGGTTTTTCTCGCTAAGGCTTGAGCCATACAGGCTAACGAACATTTATAAGCTGATGTTTTTGTAAGATGGCAAGAATGGGTCGATTGTTTTGATTTATTCATGTTATTGTGGAGTGAAAACATCATCTTAGCCTAAATGGAGATCAGCATGAGTTATTATCATATCTTAATTGAAGTGAATGACCACATCAGTACGATTGAGCAGACTCGTGATATCGAAATCTTGGATATTCAAGATATTAGCCCTTATCTTCACTCGATTTTGATTCCCTATTTCAATGAGCAAATCGTCGAGCTTGAAGATGAAAATATTGCACATGATGAAATTCTACATTTAGAGGTCAAACAGACCTTATTGCCGATTGAGCATTTAATCGAAGAAGAACAAAAACAATTGCCGAGTGATACTGATGTCACCATTACCGCTTATGAAATTTTTAATGATCGTGATTTAAGCCAAGATGTGACTGTGGTTATTTTAGATATTTTAGAAGCTGTAAAATTAGATGCCGCACCTTAAATAAAAAAAGGTCTGCCATTCAATGGGCAGACCTTTTTTTATCAGTTCAATTTATTGCATCATTTTTTTGGCTTGTTCTTGACGGAAAGCGCGCAAAATTTGCTGCCCTGCACGTCCTGTTGGATTTAACCCTAAACGCGTTTGCTCTTGACGAATCGCTTGACGACTTTTATCGCCTATCAATCCATCTACCGCACCAATGTCATGACCACGTTGAACCAAAAACTGTTGAATTTCACGACGTTCCACTCGCGATGTACCTGCATCATCTGTAGGCCAAGCCGTTAAAAATGGTGTTGCTCCACCTAACCGATCTGATAAATGTGCAATCGCTAAACCATAACTTTCAGCAGCATTATAACTATAAATTGCATCGAAATTTTTAAACACTAAGAACACTGGACCATTGGCACCTGCAGGTGCAATCAAACCTGCAGGCGTGCTGCCTGATAAATTTCCTTGCACCAAAGCCCGACCATCCGCACGAGTTACGCCCTGAGCAATCCAACTATTCAGTGACTTTTTATTACGACGGCTTTCACCAGAAATCGACATGCCTTGTGGAATTTTCACCTCAAAGCCCCAAGGCATCCCTGTTTGCCAACCCGCACGTTTTAAAAAGTTTGCTGTTGATGCCAAAGCATCTGGAATACTGGAAACAAGGTCACGGCGACCATCACCATCAAAATCTACGGCTAAACGCTCGTAAGTAGATGGCATAAATTGGGTATGCCCAAACGCGCCTGCCCAAGAACCAAAGAGCTGATCTTGGGTGACATCACCACGTTGTAAAATACGCATGGTGGCAAAAAACTCACCACGGAAATAACTCTGACGGCGACCTTCACAGCTCAATGTCCCTAAAGCTTGTAATAAAGGATATTTACCTGAAATATCACCAAAATTACTTTCCACACCCCATACCGCGACCACGGTTTCGACAGGCACACCATAAGCTTGCTCTACTCGTCTCAAGACATCACGATGTTGCGCTAATTTTTGCTGTCCCGCCTGAACTCGCTCATTATCGACCAAACCCGATAAATAATCCCAAATCGGTGTGGAAAACTCAGGTTGATAATTCAGTCGATCAATGACCGAATAATCCGCACTCAGATTTTGGGTATAGCGGTCATAATTCGCGGCGGAAACACCAGCAGCAACAGCTGAAGATCGTAAACTCGCCAGACAACTCTGAAAATTCCGAGTCGGGGTAAAACTGCTGTTATTTGCAGCCGTCGGCGTTGTTGTTGTGGTCGTAACTTTTGCGCCATTGATGATCAACTCAGCATGGGCACTATAAGATAAGGTCAACAAGGCAGAGCCTAGAAAAAAAGGGAAATAATGTTTCATGTCTTAACCATAATTTTTGAATTCAAATTTCTTGTTCACCTTAACACGCTCTATCAAGATGTATAGTTTGGAAACGTAACTTTGAATTCATTCTTCCTCGTTTAAATTTAAAGTTCTCTTTTTTAAATTTAAAACACAGACACTATTTAAATTTAAAAAGCTCAAGCGCCATGTTTTGAATTCAAAATAAGCTTAACTCAACACATCAACTTTGAATTTAAAAACACAACCAGAACGTCGCATCAGTTTTAAATTCAAAAAAACACTCCGATTTAAATTCATTTTAACAACCCAACCGATGAGATCAGAAGAGAAAATTGCTGATTTATAGCTATTTATTCACCTCAAAACACTTATAACCCAAGGAAATAGATATCTACAGGCCCATAATTTAAATTCAAAACAACGACACTCGCCACTTTTAAATTTAAAACCTGATCGTATTTTTAAATTTAAAAACAGCATAAGCAGCTTCTCGCGTTTTAAATTCAAATTAACCCGCAGGATTTAAATTCAAAAGTAAGAAATAAAGTTATCCACACCTCAGCGCAAGATCAACAGCATTCATTTTTTGAATTTAAAAGTAATAGGCAATAAAAAAGCGATCCGAAGATCGCTCAATTGTGGATAAATATTTTAAATTTAAATACTCATTTCATCCGTCAAGGCCAAAGGCACAGGTAAAATCTGAGCAAGCTGACGACATAAAACAGTTAAATCATCACGATTATTCGGCATCAGAGTAATATGGCCTAACTTACGACCTGCACGTTCAGACTTATTATAAAGATGTAAATGCGCGCCGTTGAGTGCCAAAACGTCTTCTGATCGAGGATGCTGACCAATAATATTGATCATTACCGTAGGACGAATCACCTCTGTTGAACCTAACGGTAATCCCGCAACTGCACGAATATGATTTTCAAATTGCGAGCAAATTGAGCCTTCAATCGACCAGTGACCTGAATTATGTACGCGACATGCCATTTCATTGGCATATAAACCTTGTTCAGTCACGAACAATTCAAGCGTCAGCACACCCACATAATTGAGGTGATTCAACAGACGGGTAATATAGTCTTGCGCAACAGGTTGTAAATCAGTGCTATTTGGCGCAGGCACAATGGAGTGTGACAAGATACCATTGTGATGGTGGTTTTCAGCCAATGCCCATGTTTTAACATCGCCATTTTGACCACGAGCCGCAATAATCGAGACTTCACGACTGAATTTTACGAAACTTTCAGCGATCAAGCTTTTGGCAGGGCCAAGTTCAGCCCAAGCGGTATCGATTTGCTCTTCTGAACGTAATACAAATTGACCTTTGCCATCATAGCCGCCTGTCACGGTTTTCAGTACGATAGGCAAACCTAAGTCGGTTACGGCTTGTTTTAAGCTATCGACGCTATCTACCGCACGATACGGCGCAACGGGGATATTCAATTCATCGAATAAGCTTTTTTCAGCTAAACGATTTTGCGCAGTTGCCAAAGCAAGGCGAGGAGGGTGCAATGTCTTGGTTTGGGTTAATACATCCACATCCGCGACAGGGGTATTTTCAAACTCAAGGCTAAATACATCAGCACTTGCAATAAAATCCTGTAAAGCATGCTCATTTTTACTTGAGAACACAGGTCCTAAAATTGCAGCAGGACAATCTGTTTCTGCTTCAAAAAAGGTACATTGAATATTCAGAGGTAACGCTGCTTGCGCCATCATGCGGCCAAGTTGCCCGCCGCCAAAAATACCGATGGTTTTATTCATTTATATGACTCTCTTGCTCAGACAAAGTCTTCGCCTTGCATTCGGGCAAAGCGTTGCTTTGCTTATCCTCATTCATGACCAGGAATGTTTTTGCTCGACACTTTCTCAGTTTGTGCAGTACGGAAATCCGCAACATTTTTTGCGATCTCAGGACGAGTTAAACCGAGAATTTGAGCCGCCATGATCGCTGCATTGGTCGCACCGGCTTGACCAATCGCCAATGTTCCCACCGCAATGCCCGCTGGCATTTGTACGATCGAAAGCAATGAGTCGACACCATTTAAAATAGAAGATTTAACAGGTACACCAAGTACAGGTAAATCAGTCTTGGCTGCACACATTCCTGGTAAATGCGCAGCACCACCGGCACCCGCAATAATCACTTGGATACCACGATCACGGGCTGTTGCTGCATATTCAAATAAACGGTCTGGGGTACGGTGCGCAGAAACCACTTCAGCTTCAAATGGAACACCCAATTGTTTGAGCATATTTGCCGTATGTTCAAGCGTTGCCCAATCTGATTGAGAACCCATGATAATCCCGACTAAAGGTTGGCTATCTGTTGCGACCGCATTCATTGGCTTTTCCAAAACTTGATAAAAATAGAGCAGTGTCTCGACTTACGCCAAGCACAAAGGAATAAATTGGCACATATTATAGCGGTTTTTTCAAGCATCCCCAACTAAAGAACGCTTTTATAACCCGCCCAAAATTTAGCTTTGATTGCGAAAAACAAAATAGACACAACCAAGTAAACACAACATTGCCCAAACATAATCCAGCTTAAAAGGCTGTTTAAACATAAACAGTAAAAATGGGACAAAGACCAATAAGGTCACCACTTCTTGGGTAATTTTCATTTCCCCTAAGCCCCAGCCATGTTGACTCAATAGTTTGGTGGCAGGAATCATAAAACTGTATTCGAGTAGGGCAATACACCAACTCAGTAAAATCGCCTGCCAGATCGGTGCATCATGTAAATATTTTAAATGACCGTACCACGCCAAGGTCATAAAACAATTGGAAATCACCAATAGACAAAGCGCTAAAAGAGTAGGGCTCAAGTTCATGTCCTTCTGATTCAGAATACAAGCTTAATAGGGAGATTGGAGTCAATATAAAAGCGCTGAAATATTAACACTTCTCGCTTTAATTTTAAGTAAACAACAACAACGAATTTTGACTATCTTTTCCATATCAGCCTTGCTATCTTTTGAGGCAAATTTTTAATTGCATTACACACGTTTATTGCGTGATTGGATAAAGAGAGAAGCATGATGCATCTGCATATTTTGGGTATTTGTGGCACATTTATGGGGTCTTTGGCTCTATTAGCACGAGATTTAGGACATAAAGTCACAGGCTCAGATGCCAATGTTTATCCACCGATGTCAACTCAATTGGAAAATGCAGGTATTGAGTTGATGCAAGGCTATGATCGACGTCACTTACAGCCACATCCAGATCTAGTCATCGTCGGCAATGCCATGAAACGTGGCATAGATGCGATCGAATACATGCTTAACCAAGGCTTGCCGTATATTTCAGGTCCACAATTCTTGGCAGACCATGTGCTACAAGGTAAACACGTGCTAGGTGTCGCAGGGACACATGGTAAAACCACCACCACAACCATGCTCGCTTGGGTGCTGGATCAAGCGGGTTTAAATCCAGGTTTCTTGATCGGTGGTGTGCCCCTTGGTTTTAGCGAAAGTGCGCGTTTAGGTGGTGGTCAATACTTCTGTGTTGAGGCTGATGAATATGACTCTGCTTTCTTTGACAAACGTTCTAAGTTCGTTCATTACCATCCTAAAACAGCGATTTTAAATAACCTTGAATTTGACCATGCTGACATCTTTGATGATCTTGCTGCGATTCAAAAACAGTTCCACCATCTCGTGCGTACCATTCCAAGCGAAGGGAGTATTATTGCGCCAATTACCGAATCCAATATTGATGAAGTCCTAGAACAAGGCTGCTGGACACCTGTCATCCGCACCAGTCTTGAACCTAATGCTCAAGCAGCGTTATCGGCTGAATTGATCAGTGCCGATGGCAGTCATTTTAAAGTGCTGGAACACGGTAGCATGATCGGTGAAGTAAAATGGAGCATGACAGGGCAGCATAGCGTTGCCAATGCTTTAGCGACTATTGCTGCCGCGCAACATGTTGGTGTCAGCATTGAACAAGCATGTGATGCATTATCAAATTTTGGTGGTGTAAAACGTCGTATGGAATTGTTAGGTACTATACGTGGCATCGAAGTCTATGATGACTTTGCACATCACCCAACCGCGATTGAAACCACACTGGACGGCGCACGTAAACGTCTAGGTGAGCGTAAACTTTGGGCGATTATTGAGCCACGTTCAAACACCATGCGTATGGGTAGCCACAAAAATGGTTTAGCGCATTCAGCACGTTTAGCGGATGAAGTGATTTGGTATCAACCAGAAGGCTTAGATTGGGATTTACAACCCATCATTTCTGCATCATCAAACAAAGCTGAAGTTAGCCGTTCTTTGGATGACATCATTGCCCGTGTGGTTAATGAAGCAGGTGAGGGCGATGCTGTCGTGATCATGTCGAATGGTGGCTTTGGTGGTTTACACCAAAAATTGATTACGGCTTTGTCTTAATCTAGCCTATATCCCACTTTCATAATTTAATCTTGTAACGGTATTTACTATCGTGACAGGCGGCATGGATGCCGCTCGTTTGGCTGCGGCATCAAGGATGTGCCGTCAGCCAAATAGAGGGATTTTGTTACTTTTGACCCATCAAAAGTAAAATATTGCCAATACAAAAGTCTTCTGATAATTCCAAACTTCTGCCGCAGTACTCACTTTATTGCGCTATAAATCATTTTTACCCTCATTTTCAGAAATTAGTCTTCTCTTTAAATTGCAATCAACTCAATTTATTCACTAATTTCAACGGCAAAATCTTCATTGCAATCCCCACAGGCAACCACGGCCACTGTGGTACATACGCTTTTATTGGTGCTTTCTCAATTGCTTTCACTAAAGCTCGACAACCTGTTTTCTCATCCACTTCAAATGGCAATTTTTTCGCGCCTTCATTCAGCTCAGTTCGAATATAACCAGGGAAAATCGTCGAGACTTTAATCGGGGTATTCAATAACTCAGCACGAATCCCTTCGGCCAAATGTGCAACCGCGGCTTTACTCGCAGCATAAGTTGATAGATGCTTCGGTAAGCCACGCATCGCACTCATCGAAGAAATTACCACCAAATGGCCTTTATTTTGCGCCCTAAAGATTTCAACCGCCGCTTCACATTGTGCCAATGCGGAAATAAAGTTGGTTTCTGCCGTGGCGCGATTAATTTCAAAATGACCTTTGCCTATGCGGCGTCCTTCACCGACACCTGCATTGACAATAATACGATCAATAGTGCCAAACTCTTGTTGGAAGTCTTTAAACACCGTAAAAACATCATCGTAATGGGTAACATCCAAAACTTTAATGCTGACCTGAACCGAAAATTGGTTTTCTAGTTCTTGTTTGAGCGCTTCTAAACGCTCTAACCGTCGTGCGCAAAGCGCAAGATGATAGCCTTTGGCAGCAAATTCACGCGCCATACCTGCGCCTAAACCCGAACTTGCACCTGTAATTAAAATCGTCTTTGCCATGTCTGTCACCTATTCTTGTTTAAATCCATGTTAAAAGTTCTTCATCATGCGCTTTTAAATAATGATGCTCATTAAAACTCAGTAATTGCAAACGGCCTTCCTTCCAGCGCAGTGTGGTGATACTGGCATTGGCAAGTGACCAATTCAGTGCAAAAATTTGTTTGGCATTGAGCCCCAACACCTTGCCCACCGCCACTGAAATCACACCACCAGAGCTAAATACCACCGCTTGACGATGTTGTGTGGCGTCCATACTTTCACACAGTCCTTGCAACGCTGTTTCCACTCGTGATTGAAAGCCTAACCACGTTTCATGATACTCATGGTCAAATTGCTCCCCAATCCAACGATCAATCGCACCGTCAAAGATTTTAGCCAGATAAGCACGTGGGTTCGCCACTTGAGCGATATCCTGTTTGAGCAATTCAGGTTGATTAAAACGCGGTTCATATTGCGCAAAGATATGTTGATGATCAAACTCGTTCCATGCTGATTCAGTCTGAATCAGCGCATTCTGAAAACTTTGCGATAAAGCCAATTGTGCGGTTTGTTGATGACGTTGCATTGAACCTGCAAGCACAAACGGGGTTTGCTTTAAGCTGCGCTTAAAAAACTCACC
Source organism: Acinetobacter sp. 2JN-4 (assembly GCF_003687745.1). Lineage (NCBI taxonomy): Bacteria > Pseudomonadati > Pseudomonadota > Gammaproteobacteria > Moraxellales > Moraxellaceae > Acinetobacter > Acinetobacter sp. 2JN-4. Next base: position 25,304 of record NZ_RDNY01000014.1, read on the forward strand.
CACGATCAGCGCTTGTTGCTCGCCTTTGGCTGAGAGCTGGTCATAACTTGCTGCGCCGAAAGAGGCTTGCCCGTGTCGCACCAAATATATCGTGCTCATCGCTTTAAAATATCCTGTAAGTTCGCCACACATTCAGTAATGAGTTGCTGTGCCTCTGTATTGTCTTGAGCAATCAGTTTTAAGGCCCGAATATGCAAAGCATGAATCATGATCCAGAAATCTTTAAAGGCTGGATTATCAGTTTGTTGATGGTAATAGCGATAATAGATTTGTTGGGCGATCACCGCTAAACGAAACAGACCAAACACTTCATAGAAGGCCCAATTTTCAGGTTGTAAGCCTGTTTTCTCAAGATAATAATCCACCACTTGTTGACGCGTCAGCATGCCTTTTAGATTGGTCGGCTGACGGCGAGTCGACTTCATCAACGCATCATCATCATCCTGAATCCAGTAGGCAAGGGCGCTACCTAAATCCATCAATGGATCGCCCAAAGTCGCCATTTCCCAATCCAACACACCGATCACTTCAGTCGGTTGGTGCGGATTTAAAATCACATTGTCAAAACGCCAATCATTATGAATGACACAAGTTTTGGCATCGGCAGGGATATGTGCTTGCAACCACTGACGCACAAAAGCAAAATCAGGCACGTTCGGGGTCAGTGCTTTACTGTAACGCACATCCCACCCCTCAACCTGACGACGACAATATCCATCACCTTTGCCCAGTTTTTCTAGCTCAGTACCTTGATACGGCACCTGATGCAATTCGATCAGTTTATCTAAAACATTCAAACAAAGTTGCTGCACCTGTTGCTCATCAAGCTGCAATTCTTTAGGTAAATTGGCACGCGGAATAATGCCTTCGATCCGCTTCATTACATAAAAATCACAACCGATGACACTCTCGTCTTGGCATAGGGCAACCATTTCAGGCAGGACAGGGTAGAACGGTGCAAGATGCTTCTGCACATTGTATTCACGCGCCATGTCATGCGCGGATTTGGCTTTGGTGCCTTTGGGTGGGCGACGTAAAATCAGATCTGCATTGTCATATTGCAAGCGATAAGTCCAGTTGGAAGCCCCACCTGAATATTGGGTCACTTGCGCTTGTCCTTGTAAACTTACATCCTGAGTTTTTAACCACATTTCAATTGCGGCAACATCCAGTTCTTCACCTTTACGAACTTGATCAGCTACATCAATCACTACCATTTTCTTATATCCTTATCCACGACCATAGCCACGTTTTTTCAATTCTAATTTGGCAATCATGCCTTTATGCACTTCATCAGGTCCATCGGCTAAACGTAAACTACGTGCTTGATTAAAGAATGCTGTGAGTGGCGTATCTCGTGAAACGCCTTCACCACCGTGGATTTGAATCGCCATATCCACCACATTTTGCAATACGGTTGGTGCGACCACTTTGATCGCTGAAATCTCGGTGAGCGCAGCCATATTGCCCAAAGTATCCATCTTATACGCTGCATAAAGCGTCAATAAACGGGCTTGGTCGATTTGCACACGTGCTTCAGCCACGCGCTCCAAATTGCCACCCAATTTCAGGATCTCTTGACCAAAGGCTTTACGTGACATGCCACGATCAATCATCAACTCCAAGGCTTTTTCTGCTGCGCCAATGCATCGCATACAATGGTGAATCCGTCCAGGTCCTAACCGTCCTTGTGCTATTTCAAAGCCTTGTCCTGCACCACCAATAAAACTGCTGACAGGAACACGAACATTGTCAAAGCTGACTTGCCCATGACCATGTGGCGCATCATAGTCACCAAAAACGGGTAACATTCTTTCAATGCTCACACCTTGGGCTTCGATTGGGACTAACACCATCGAATGTTGATGATGGCGGTCTTTGCTCGAATCAGGCGTATAGGCCATGAAAATGATCACTTTAGCGTTGGGATCGCCCAAACCAGATGACCACCATTTACGCCCATTTAATACAATCTCATCACCGTCAATCACGGCAGTGGCTTGCATATTGGTGGCATCACTGGAAGCAACCGCAGGTTCAGTCATACAAAAGACCGAGCGAATCTCTCCATTCAGTAAAGGTTGCAGCCATTGTTGCTTTTGCGCTTCACTACCATATCGCCACAATACTTCCATGTTGCCGCTATCAGGTGCATTACAGTTAAATACCGTCGGTGCAAGTAAGCTACGTCCTGTGAGTTCAGCAATACGTGCATATTCCTGTACCGATAAACCAGCACCTAGCTCGGCATCGGGCAAAAACATGTTCCATAAACCCGCGGCTTTGGCTTTGCTTTTCAGTTGTTGTAATTGTTCAGGCCATTGCCATTTGGTCCAGTCGCCATCGACATTTAAGTGATGTACCTCATCCCAAAACGCTTTTTCGATCGGTTCTATTTCTTGTTGAATAAAGGCTTGCGTTCGTGCAATAAAATCCTGTGCGCGTTCAGATAATGCAAACATCATCAGCTCCCTCAAGGTAAAAATGTGGCGAAAGATCATTCGCTGCTTTACATCACCATAAGCGAAAATTTATTATGAATGAAATGATTTTATTTTATTTGAAACTATGAATCAGATTCATAATACCCCCCCGTTAGAAGTAGGGCATTTCCATCGTATTGATATTAATTTATACCCGCTTTTTATTGCCATTTTTGAACAAAAAAGTATTTCTAAAGCCGCACAACTGCTATGTATTAGTCAATCCGCAGTGAGCCATGCCTTACAACGCTTACGCACACAATTGAACGATGAACTATTTGTGCGTAGCGGCCAAAAAATGTTGCCTACACCCTTTGCCGAGCAGATTTATCAACCCATTCAAACGGCATTGCTAAGCATTCAAAGTATTGCCATGCCGCAACAAACGTTTGTACCGAGTATGTTGCAAAGCCTTAAAATTGCGATTCACGATGAAATCGAGCCGATTATTTTTCCACAATTGGTCAATCACTTTGCACAATTAAATCTCGATATTCAGTTTCTCAGCTCTAAACTGGATCGTAAAAATATGCTGGCGGATTTATCCGCCCAACAGATCGATTTTGTGATTGATTTAGTGCAACCCTACCAAGCCAATTTACAATTTGAAAACCTGATAGAAGATCACTTTGTGGTGTGCACTCAACAAACGGAAATGGATTTATCGCTGTATTTATCCTCACCGCATATCGGGGTTTCCTCACGGCGCACAGGCATACTCTTGGAGGATATTTATCTCAATCGCCAACAACTGTCTCGCCAAATTTTTCTGCGTTGTCAGCATTATTCAACCGCTTTGCAAGTCCTCTCACAGTATCCAAATTCGATTTTGACCATTCCACAAAGTATTTTAAAACACCTCAATTATGCAGAGAATTTGCATATTCATGCCTTACCGATCGAATTGCCGAAAATCAGCATGGGTATGTATTGGCATGACCATGTGAAACAAAATCCACGTCATCAATTTTTACGCCAAGAGATCTTAAAAATTTTTAATTAAGATCATAAGCACTATGCACACAAGTCACAGAGGTGGAGGATATCGGCGATTCGAGCCTTGCACACAATCATTTGCGGTTCATCTAAAAATATGTAATGCTACGCGCAGATTTGGATGTCACCATCCATACGAAATTCGTTTGACAAGGGGAGTAGCCTCCTCCAAACCGAAGCACTGAAATTAAAATGCTTCGGTGTCAGAGCTCCGTCATTACACTTTGCAAAAAGTCGGACTCTGAGCATCATCCCCAAGGATGATGTAGGCAAGACCTTGATCATGTTGAAACAGATGTTTTTTTTAATTCATCTGGCAACTGGTCAAGGTTTTTTTATGCCGCTTCCATTTGCCAGATCGGGAGTGGTAATGGAATCTATCGGCAACTTATGGTTGTATCTTGCATTCTTTGGCATCATCACGGTGATGCTATTGATCGATTTTTTAGGCTTTAAACAGAAACAAAACCAAGACGTGCCGATTCGGCAAGCCGCTTATTGGAGTGTGGCGTGGGTTACTGCGGCCATCCTATTTGGTGGAGGCCTATGGCTGTATTTACAGCAAACCATCGGGACAAATATCGCCAATCAAAAAACCATGGAGTACTTCGCAGGTTATCTGCTTGAGAAATCATTGGCGATTGATAATGTCTTCGTTTGGTTAATGATTTTTGCCGTGTTCGCCATTCCACCGGCCTTACAACGTAAAATTTTGCTTTATGGTGTACTCGGTGCGATCGTGCTGAGAACGATCTTTATTTTCATCGGTGCTTGGTTCGTTCAAGAGTTCTCTTGGGTACTGTATATTTTCGGCGCATTCCTTGTGTATACAGGCTTTAAGTTTCTAAAAGGACAAGAGCAAGAAAGCAATATTGAAGACAATATTTTACTCAAATGGTTACGCAAACACCTCCGTATCACCCCTCAACTTGAAGGTAACAAATTCTTTGTACGTCAAAACGGACTTTTGTGGGCAACGCCGTTATTTTTGGTGCTGGTATTGGTAGAAGCGTCCGATGTGATTTTTGCGGTGGATTCAATTCCTGCGATATTCGCCGTGACCACTGACCCGTTTATTGTCCTCACAGCAAACTTGATGGCGATTTTAGGTTTACGCGCAATGTTCTTTTTACTGGCAGGAGCTGCAACGAAATTACATTATTTGCCGTATGGCTTGGGTATTATTCTATTGTTCATTGGAACAAAAATGTTATTGCTAGATGTGTTCCACATGCCAATTTGGATCTCACTCGGTTTTATCATCATAGTATTAAGTATTACGGCGTATCTATCGTTACGTCACAATAAGCGTCAAGCGCAATAATACGCTGAACATGAAAAAAGGGACTTCAATCAAGTCCTTTTTTTCCATTTAAGCCTCATGTGTTTCCGTTGGATCAACCCAGTGTAATCGAGGCCATTGTTGCAACCATTTTTTAGACTCAACACGATTTTTGAAGGTGGTATAGCTGACCAGTGCAGGATTCCAACAGAGTCGTAATTCAAATAAATCTTGTAAACCAAATGGTGCAATCAGCTCCAGCTCCCCAGATGAGTCCAAACGAAGCGCGATAGCGGTTGCCGTTTCTGGCCATAACGATAAAGCATGTTCAATGGATGGTAAGGGCTGAATTTGTTCGCCATTTTCCTTACGATACCATGTGTGTACCAAAGCCTGATTCACCACATCCCATTGCTGCTGAGGGAATAAGTCTTCTAATTTTTGTTTTAATCGCTGCTGTACATGGTTATTCCGTTCCTGCCCATCGTAATAAATCACGTCAATTTCGCTATCTTTTAAATCAAAAGTCTGACCATGCAAAAATGCCCAAACTGTATTGCGAATCACACCTGCACTTAAATATGCACGTGGCTCGACCCATGCAAGTTGTTTCAGCATCTCCGAGAGATCAGAGCTATTTAAGATCAAATCAAAAAAAGCGTCTCGATGATGTATTTGATGCAACGTCATTGGTGTTTAAATCCTTAAATAACTAAAACAGCTTAGCCCTAACCACCCAAAAGTTGAGTGAATTGACTCAAAAGATTACTCACATTTATACACTTTTTAGCAGCTTAATTTAGGCGAATATTCCAGTAACTTGGGCAAAATCAGGTACAATCAACCGAAAAAAGTAAACCTGTAGGTTGTTATGACGTTGGCTACTCAGATCACGGTTATTCGTGGTCGCTTCTTAGATATTCAAAAAACCGTTTCCCAAGCAGCAGAAATCGCCGATCAAGTGCGTTATATCGAAGATGGCGTACTCATCACCGAAAATGGCAAAATTCGCTGGTTTGGCGCTTGGAATGAAGCCCAAGATCATCTTCCTACAAACGTTGACATTCAGCATTATCCTGAACAATTAATCATTCCAGGAATGATTGACACCCACATCCATTTTCCACAAACCGAAATGGTGGGTGCATACGGCGAACAACTCCTCAGTTGGTTAAATACCTATACTTTCCCAACCGAAATCCAATTTAAAGACCAAGCTTATGCCCAAGAAATTGCCGCATTCTTTGTCAATGAACTGCTCAAAAACGGTACTACCACCGCATTGGTGTTCTGTACCGTCCATCCAGAATCAGTTGATGCCTTATTTGAAGCCGCACAACAGCACCAGATGCGTTTAATTGCAGGCAAAGTGATGATGGACCGTCATGCACCTGAAGCACTTTGCGACACCGCAGAGAGCGCCTATGACGATTCTAAAGCACTGATTCAGAAGTGGCATGGTCAGGGCCGTGCCCTATACGCGATCACACCACGTTTTGCACCGACTTCTACACCAGAACAATTAGAAAAAGCAGGGCAACTTAAAGCAGAGTTTCCTGATGTGTATGTGCATACGCATTTAAGTGAAAATAAAGATGAGATTGCATGGGTCAAAGATTTATTCCCAGCGCAAAATGGCTATCTCGATGTTTACCACCATTATGGTCTAACAGGTCAGCGTTCGGTATTCGCGCATTGTGTTCACTTAGAAGATACAGAATGGCAATGCATGCATGATACAGACTCCGCAATTGCTTTCTGCCCAACCTCAAACCTGTTTTTGGGTAGTGGATTATTTCCATTGAAAAAAACATGGGATCAACAAGTCAAAGTTGGTTTAGGCACTGATGTCGGGGCGGGGACTTCATTTAGCTTATTGCAAACGGTCAATGAAGCCTACAAAGTACAACAGTTGCAAGGTGATAAACTTTCCGCTTTTGAATCACTTTATCATGCCACTTTGGGCGGGGCAAAAGCGCTCGATCTGGATGATAAACTCGGTAACTTCAATGTAGGCAAAGAAGCGGATTTTGTGGTGCTAAATCTGCAAGCAACCGCTTTACAACAACTGCGTCAGTCACGGTCAAAATCCATTGATGACAGCTTATTTGCACTGTTTACCATGGGCGATGACCGCAATATTGAGGCCACTTATATCTATGGACAAAAAGCCTATAGCCAAAACTAAAGCCTCAAACAAACGAAAACTTGGTTTGATATTGTTGGCGATTGGAACTGCAATCTTGCTGAAACGAGATAGCACTTCTCAGCAAAATGGCAGATATTCATCATCAAAAGATGCATGAAAACTCATTTTGTTTTAAAATTCTTCCATTAGCTCAAATTTTCGAGGTGTTGCAGGTCAACACCTTTTTTATTTTCCCATATTTAATGTTTTAGGAATCTGCCGATGACCATTGCAATGCGCATTATGATTTCAAGTGAAGAGATTCAAGCCAAAGTGAAAGAGCTTGGCGAAAAAATCAATGCACACTATGCTCAAAGTGATAAAGAACTGGTATTGATTGGTTTACTGCGCGGTTCAGTCATCTTCATGGCAGACTTATGCCGTGCCATTGAAAAACCACACGAACTCGATTTTATGACCGTTTCCAGCTATGGCGGTGGTACAACCTCTAGCCGTGATGTCAAAATCCTAAAGGACTTGGATGGCGAAATTCACGGTAAAGATGTATTGGTGGTTGAAGATATTATTGACTCAGGCAATACCCTCAACAAAGTGATGCAAATGCTGCAAACGCGTAAACCAAATTCAATTGAACTGTGTACGCTGGTGAGCAAACCTTCACGCCGTGAGATTGATTTAGACGTAAAATTCTTAGGTTTTGAAGTCGAAGATCGCTTTATTGTCGGTTATGGTCTCGATTTCGATCAGAAATATCGTCATTTACCTTTTATTGGTGAAATTGGTCTGTAAGCTTGCAACATCAGCCCATTTTTAATGTGCTGCAAATATCCAATGCTTTTATCCCCATGCGCAGCATATGAGCCAGATATGGCGCAAGGTCTTCTTGCGAAGCTTTAAAGGCTTCGTAAGACAAATCCTTAACGCGATGCTTTAAGTTTGTTTTATTTTTCTCTATACGCAGCATAGCTGCACATCTTGCGCTCGTACCTTGCGAAGCGATGCTTCTCATGCTTTTACCTTCGCTCAGGTGTTTAAAAGCACTTTTTGAGGCTTTAATTTTAATTAAAATCTGTTAAACATTGCACAAAAATACGACATAAATAAGCAATCTACTACAGACAGCACGCGCTTGATCTAGCAGGATAAAAAAATAAATCGCTTTATGAAACAAGGAGAAAAACAATGTGGACGCTGATTGTTGCAATTGTCGTTGGTTTTTTTGCAGGTCTAATCGCAAGAGCCTTACATCCAGGGGATGATAAAGCAGGTTTTATCGTCACCACTTTACTCGGTATTGCGGGTTCTTTATTGGCGACTTATGGGGGGCGATTACTCGGTTTATACGGGGAAAACTCAGCAGCAGGATTTATTGCATCCGTGATCGGTGCAGTGATTATTTTATTTGTTTATAACCTCGCCACCAAGAAAAGTTAAATCGTTGGATCACTCCCAATTCATCCAAAATAATGAATTGGGAGTATTATTTTTATAGTCCTAATTCCTTCCAAATCATTTGAATGTCTTCAGCACTGCGTCCACCGACCATTTTCAAACCATTTGAGAAGATTAAAGTTGGTGTACCACTCACCCCTAATTTACGTCCTAACTCTAGATTTCGCTCTATCGGATTGGCACAGGTTTTGGCTTTAGGTTTAACATTCTTCTGCAGTAAATTTTTCCATGCATACGAGGGATTAGCTTCACACCAAACTTGTTTCGAAACAGCGATAGATTGCGGTTTTAAAGCATAGATAAAGGTATAAATCGTCACATCATTGAGCTTGTCTAATTCAGCTTCTAATTGCTTGCAGTACGGACAGTTTGGATCTGAAAATATTGCGAGCTGACGTTTGCCATTGCCTTTGACCGTTTTGATCGCATCCTGTAAGGGAAGTTGTTTCCAATCAATTGAATTTTGCTTTAATACCAAATCCTTGGTGAGATTTTTCTGATCTTTTAAGCGCACCATTGATCCAATAAACATATGCTCTGCAGTGTCATCGAGATAGATGATTTGATTATCCAGATTTGCACTGTATAAACCTGCCATTTCAGTGCTTTGAATATTGGTCACTTGGATATTGGGATAGTTTTTATTTAAACTACTTTTGAGCGTTTCCACATTGGCTAAACTCAGTGCGGAAACACAACTCAATAATGAGAATATCCCAATTTTTTTTAACATGACTGATACTCGAATCAAAAATCAGCCGCTATTGTAATCCGTCTCTCATAGCTAAACAGCTCGACTTACTGAGTCGCAACCAAAATCAAACCAATTCTCGCGATGTTTCACGTGGAACATTGCTGATTAGTTGTTTAAACCCCGCCACTCACCAATGACTGCTTGTCGCTCATCTTCATAAGAGACAGCAAGATGGGAGACTAAACGGCATTGATCACATTTGAATGTAAAATGATGAAATTCATTAGAGTTTACTTCTGTACTCCAATTTTGACCACAAGATGGGCAAAGCCGAGCATATTCATTTGTGCGACGTCCCCAATAACGCACTAGATAATAATAGGTAGGTATGCCTGTAACTTTTTCGATATATTTACCGATTTTTTGACCAGCTTTTGCTAACTCACTATCTGAAGTTGCCAATTGTTTATAAGCGACTTTTTCCAAAGCACCGCTATATGTCCAAGCTTGATCATAAGTTTTGTATTCTTGCTGCCAAAAATATATTTCTTCACGCTGTTCATGTTCCCCTGGAATAAGATAAATAGAAATCGATTCGCCATTATCCCCACGACATAAAGATGATCGTCTATCCCCCATATGCGTAAAGAGGTAAAGAAATGGAGCATTTTCCCATGTAATATTTTGTTTTGGAATATCATCATCAATAAGCGTCCATTGGGGCTTACTACCAAAAAATTCAATGATTTTATGAAGTCGCTCAATACCATATTTACAATGATATTTCATAGCATATGCATTTCTACCTTGTACATTTAGATACGCACAAAGCTTTTCCTTTTGTACAACTAAAAAATATTCACCACAAATCTGTCCATTATGTAATAAGACTGAAATGTAATCTTCAACTAACCATTCAGCATCTTCTCGATTTGTTTTTGTAATTGTTCCGAATATTACTTTATAAGCAATCATCTCTATCCCATGAGAACTTTAAATTATAAAAAATTTAGCAGTAAAAACTATGATCATTAAAACAAAAAATATTGGATATACTCAATAAAAACCATTAAATCATTATAAATTAATAGTTTAAAACCAACCTAAATCTATTAAACAAGACTAAAATGTGCAATTACTTCCCAATACAAAACGAACCAAAGATCTTACCCAATAAATCATCGGCACTAAAATCACCGGTGATTTCACCGAGGGCATTTTGAGCTAATCGTAACGACTCAGCCACCAACTCACCCGCATTAAACACCACCAGTTGCTCACGTGCCTCGGCCAAATAACGCTGAGTGCGCTTCATTGCATCTAGATGGCGGGTTCGAGCAATAAAGGTATCTTCTTCAGGCTGGAAGCCCGCATGCGCTGTGATCGCATCTATGAGCGCCTGAACGCCCATTTCTTGCTTGGCAGAAACACGGATATGACGGAATCCTTGATAATCGCTTAATTCTGCGATTTGTCCCGTTAAGTCGCACTTGTTGCCAATCAAAAGTAATCGTTTCGGTTCAAGATGGTCAGCAAAATATTCTTGCGCCAATTGCAACGGTTCATCTGCTTGATTTAGGTCATATACCAATAGCAATAAATCCGCTTGCTCAATTTCTTTGATGGCGCGACGAATACCTTCTCGCTCAACAATATCACCTGTTTCACGTAGACCTGCTGTATCAGTCAAGGTGATAGGCAAACCATTCAAACTGATTTTTTCATGCAACACATCACGGGTTGTTCCTGCGATATCAGTCACAATCGCGCGTTCATGCCCCGCCAATGCGTTTAATAGGCTGGATTTGCCTGCATTCGGTTTACCTGCAATGACCACCTGCAAACCTTCACGTAACAACTGCCCTTGACGCGCAGATTGCTGTACAGCGTGAACAGAACTTTGCACATCATCCAATAACGCTAAAATTTTACCATCCGCCAAGAAATCAATTTCTTCTTCTGGGAAATCAATCGCCGCTTCAACATGTAAACGTAAGTGAATGAGTTTTTCTAAAACAGTATTAATTTTGGTTGAAAATGCACCCTGTAATGAGCGCAATGCTGAACGTGCCGCCGCTTGTGAAGTCGCATCGATCAAATCGGCAATCGCTTCAGCTTGAACCAAATCCATTTTGCCATTTTCAAAGGCGCGCATAGAAAACTCACCCGCATTGGCTGCAATTGCGCCTAAATCAAGTAAGCGTGCAAGCAGTGCATTTTGAATCACAGGACCACCATGTCCTTGGATTTCAACCACATCCTCGCCTGTAAAAGAATGCGGATTCGGAAAACATAAGATAATACCTTCATCCATCACTGAACCATCCGCATCATAAAACTTGCGGAAACCAGCCATACGGGCAGCAGGTAATGTTTTTTGTGTGAGTTGTTGTGCAATCTCATAAGCCTTAGGGCCAGAGAGACGAATCACCCCCACACCACCACGACCTAAGGGCGTAGCTATCGCAGTAATTGTGGTTTGATATTGCATGTTATTCACCTAAAAAACTCAAATGACAGCCAAAGAAAAATCCGCCTAAGATTACCATCTTAAGCGGATTTATTCAGTAAAAGTTCGAGATTAAGCTGTTGGCTCAACCTTGTTGAGACGATCTTTCTCTACACTTTTATTGATAAATGACTGTTGTAGGATCGTAATACTGTTGTTGACGATCCAGTACAGCACTAAACCTGCAGGGAAGAACAACATAAAGACCGTAAACATGATTGGCATGATACGGAATACTTTAGCCTGCATTGGATCAGTCGGTTGTGGGTTTAACATTTGCTGCACGTACATGGTAACACCCATGATCAACGGCAAAATAAACCAAGGATCCATCGCAGATAAATCTTGAATCCAAGCCAACCATGGCGCATGACGGAGTTCAACCGATTCCATCAATACCCAATACAAAGCTAAGAAAATTGGCATTTGTAGCAATAACGGCAAACATCCAGATAATGGATTCACTTGCTCGCGCTTATACAACGCCATCATTTCTTGCGAAAAACGCATACGATCTTCGCCAAACTCTTCTTTCATACGTTGCATTTCAGGTGCAATCACACGCATTTTCGCCATAGAGCGATAACTTTTCGAAGAAAGTGGCCATAAAATCAATTTCACCAAGATCGTCAATAAGATAATTGACCAACCCCAGTTACCTACGATGTTATGGAAGAACTGTAAGCCTAAGAACAATAATTTAGCAATTGGCCATAACCAACCATAGTCCACTGTTTGATTTAAACCAACAGCAAGATCTTTCAACTCAGATTGGATTTTTGGGCCAGAATAAAATTTAGCATCCACTTCCATTGATGTACCTGCAGGTACATTAATCACTGGAGAAGTGAAACCAATAATATTCATCTTATCAGCAGACTGACGTGATTCTAGCTTAGCAACATAAGGTTGACCATCTGCTTGAGTCAGCTTTAAATGACCTGGAATCCAAGCACTGACAAAATAATGTTGCACCATCGCAACCCAAGCATCTTTCGCATCAAGACTCAATTTCTCATCAGAGAAATTAGCAAACTTTAACTTATTATAATTTGCTTCAGGTGTACCCCATGCGCCACCCAAGAAAGTCCCTAAAGTGAAAATACCTTGGTCAGATTTGCCTGGATCATCAGAATTATCACGCTTTAATTGACCAAACATCTGACCTTGCCAGTTTTGCTGACTGCGGTTGATGACTTGGTGTTTAACCGTAATCGGATACTCACCTTGGCTAAAAGTGAAGGTCTTAATCACTTCAACGCCTTCAGGCGTTTTAAAGACCAATGGAACCGTCAAGACTTGACTGGTTGCTCCGTCTTTGGTCGCCACACTTTTCGCATCTGCCAAGGTATAAGTTGTTTTTTCAACATCATACATTGGACGACCGCTACGGCTACTGTCCGGTCCGTTTAAACCAATTAAACCAGATTGAGCGACGTAAGTACGGTTCGCATCATTTTCAAGCATCACAAACGGCTGATCACCGTTTTTGCTTTGATCGTGGCTTAATAGCTCTATACGAACAATATCACCACCTTTAGGATTGATCCAAAGATGGTAGAGGTCGGTTTGTACTGAAATCAGTTGCTGACTCACAGAAGGACTTTCTGTGGCTTGTGATGCAGTCACATTTGCTTGTGGCAAGTCTGAAGCCGCGGTTGCATTTTGAGCATTTGGCAAATCTGCAGATACTTCATGCGTAGTGACAACAGCCGCTTGTTGTTGCGGTGCTGTTGCAGCATGACCATAATCTTTTTGCCAAGCCAAAATAAGCAAATATGCGGTAACAAACATGGCTCCAAGAATTGCAAATCTGGCCCATTGTTGCATATCTAATATCCCAAATGATTAGAGAAATTTTGCTTAAATAAACGATCACGAAAGGGTACAGCAACGTGATGCATTTGAGAATCTATTTGATGAAACGAAATGAAACGAAGTGCTTTGCGTGGCACGGGATCATAGCCTGAACCACCCCAAGGATGACAACGGCAAACGCGCTTGGTCGATAGCCATACACCTTTTACAGCACCATGGGTCTGTAAAGCTTCAATTGCATATTGAGAGCAAGTTGGAATATAGCGGCAACGCGGCCCCAATAATGGACTAATTGCGATTTGGTAGCATCTTATCAACCAATGCAGTAAACGTACCATTAGAGATCTCTAATTTTGGAGGGGTGTTACAACGACTTTGGAATGCTTTTTAGCTAAACGCTGTAATTTTTGCCAAGCTAAATCTAATTGTTGATGTAATTCTTGATTTGAAATTGCTTCTATACCCACTTTAGGCATCACCACAATATCGATATCAGCATTAAATTGAGCTTGATGTAAACGAAAGCTCTCCCGAGCAAGGCGTTTTATTCTATTTCGCTCATGTGCGCGACGCACCTTTTTTTTAGCAACGACAATACCCAAACGGCTATTCGGCTGTTCGGTTAATTTTGCTAAAAAAAGGAAATGGGGCTGATGCACTTTAAAAAGCGCACCATCAAACACACTTTTATAATCTGCAGCACAACGAATACGAAATTCAGTGCTAAAACTGTAAAGTGACATCACCCAAATCTGGTCAGCTTAACAGTATTAAACAGTTAAGCTATGACGACCTTTTGCACGACGACGAGCTAAAACTTGACGACCAGCTTTAGTTGCCATACGAGCACGGAAACCATGAACACGCTTGCGCTTTAATTCAGATGGTTGGAAAGTACGTTTCATATTGAAACTCCCAAAATTGATCTTTCTGTAAGGTCCGCGATTTTATGGGGCAAAGGGTCCGCTGTCAATCAAAAAGCTAAAACTTTACATATTGTTTTTATTGTTTGGCATAAAGCGAACAATCCTAATTTTATACAAAAATATCGAAAACAAAAAACATACACAAGCTATCTATTTAAATTATATCAGTATTGCGTTATATTCACAGCTTATCGACAAGCTTATACACACTCCAATCGCTGTTTTAAATTTAAACCTTGGATTTTGAATTTAAATTTCGATATGCTCAGTTATCCACATTCGCAGTGATCCTTATAAGTAAATTCAAATTTTAAAATTTAAGTTTATTATTATTAGTAAGGCTTTTTTCTGTGGAAAGTCGAGTATTTCTTAAGACAAACATAAAGTTACTCTGTGGATAACCATGTTTCTATTGATTTTATACATTGTGGATAACTTTAGGATTAAAACTATCCACAGGATGTGCTGAAAGTTATGCACAATCGGTTTAAATTTGAATTTAATTCACGAATGCTTTTTTTTTCAGCGAAACTCGCCTGAATGTGCCTGACAGATGTGGATAACTTGGTTAGAATGGCGACCCCTTTGAAAAGTGAAGGGGCGGTTTTTGTTTTTTTAAATTTAAAATGGATATATAGGGGATGCACATGCTCTGGACGGACTGCTTAACTCGCTTGCGACAAGAGCTATCTGATAACGTCTTTGCGATGTGGATTCGTCCCTTGGTTGCTGAAGAAGTTGATGATGTAATGCGTTTATATGCGCCGAACCCTTATTGGACGCGTTATATTCAAGATAATCATTTAGAGCTGATTTCAATACTGGCAGAACAATTGTCTGAAGGGCGGATACGTCAGGTCGAGATTTTAGTTGATTCACGTCCAGGGACCATTTTGTCTTCGAGTGAACAACCTGCCACCACGACAGCCGCGTTAAGCAGCCAAACAACACCTATTAAAATCAAGAAAGAATCTGATTTAGCCCAACCGAGTCAAAACCCAACCAAAATAGCGAAGAAAAGACAATTAAATCCGTTGTTTAGCTTCTCACTATTTGTTGAGGGGCGCTCTAACCAAATGGCGGCGGAAACCTGTCGTAAAGTACTCACACAATTAGGTGCTTCACAGCACAATCCTCTATTTTTATATGGTCCAACGGGTTTGGGTAAAACACATTTGATGCAAGCCGTTGGCAACGCATTATTGCAAGCAAAACCTAATGCGCGTGTCATGTACATGACCTCTGAAAGTTTTGTACAAGACTTTGTGAGTTCTTTGCAAAAAGGCAAAGTTGAAGAATTTAAGAAAAATTGTCGTTCTTTAGATTTATTGTTGGTCGATGATATTCATTTATTGGCGGGTAAAGAAGCAAGTTTGGTTGAATTCTTTTATACCTTCAATGCTTTACTTGATGAGTCTAAGCAAATTATTTTGACTTCTGATCGTTATCCAAAAGAGTTAACTGAATTGGATCCACGTTTGGTTTCTCGTTTTTCTTGGGGATTATCGGTTGGTGTAGAGCCGCCTGATATTGAAACGCGTATCGAAATTTTACTAAAAAAAGCTGAAAATAGTGGTGTTGATTTACCAAGAAACTGTGCTTTGTTTATTGCTCAACAAGTCGTTGCCAATGTGCGTGAGTTGGAAGGTGCATTGAATAAAGTGGTGGCAATTTCACGTTTTAAAGGCACCGTTATTGATTTAGATGTGGTGCGTGAATCTTTAAAAGATGTGTTGGCAATTCGTGCACGGACCATTAGTGTCGAAAATATCCAACGCGTCGTGAGTGAATATTTCCGTATCCCATTAAAAGAATTGGTTGGGCCGAAACGGACGCGTATTTATGCGCGTCCTCGTCAGTTGGCGATGGGCTTAGCGCGTGAACTAACAGGCGATAGCTTTCCTGAAATTGGAATGGCTTTCGGTGGCCGGGATCATAGTACGGTGATGCATGCCTGTGAAAAAGTGAATAGCCTACGTCAAGAAGATCCAATTTTTAATGAAGACTATAAAAACTTAATGCGTCTATTACAGAGTTAATCGCGGGTTTAATGACAATAGACCCTACTTTCAGAGTTGCAAACTGCTTTTAAGTGCAGCATAGTACACTGCTAACATTCATATCGGCTTCTGTTGTAAGAGGAATAAAATCGTGCGTTTGAAAATCGCTAAAGAAAGTTTACTCAATGTTTTATCACATGTGGTAGGAGCTGTTGAACGCCGTCATACCTTGAATATTCTTTCAAATGTCAAAATTCAAACCACGCAACATGCCTTAACCATTATTGGCTCAGATCTAGAAGTTGAATTGGTGGCGAGTACCACACTGGCGGAAGGCGCTTGTTTAGAAGCAGGTGAAACGACTGTTCCAGCACGTAAACTGGTCGAGATTTGTAAGTCACTTCCGAGCGCAGCACTGATTGATCTACAAATTACCGAAGATCAACGTTGTATTTTAAAATCGGGAAATAGTCGTTTTGTTTTGGGAACGCTTCCTGCTGAAGATTATCCATTGCTCACCACTGAAAATAGTCAAGGCACGCAAGTGCAAGTCACCCAACGCGAATTAAAACGTCTTTTTGAAAAAACAGCCTTTGCGATGGCGGTGCAAGACGTTCGTTTTTATTTGACAGGAACTTTACTTGAAATTGATCAAAATCAATTACGTACAGTAACAACAGATGGGCATCGTTTAGCTTTATGTGAAGTATTAGCGTCGTCAACCGCATCTTCACCTATTCAGGCGATTGTGCCACGTAAAGCCGTAGGTGAGTTACAACGTTTACTCAGTATTGAAGATGAACAACTGACTTTGTTGATTGGACGTGAATTATTAAATGTCACTATTAATACGCCGAGTCGAGATAAAGAGCAGGGCGATATTATTGTCCGTTTTACCACCAAATTGATTGATGGTAAGTTTCCTGATTATCGTCGTGTGATTCCTCGTGGTGGTGACAAACACGTATTTATTGGACAAGACGTGTTTAAACAATCATTGCAACGCGTGGCGATTTTAAGTAATGAAAAATTACGTGGTGTGTTCTTGAACTTTAATCAAGATTCATTGCAGTTGCGCGCCAACAATCCTGAACAAGATGAAGCGGTAGAAGATATTGCCATTCAATATCAGGATGTACCTTTGGAAATGTCATTTAATGCACAATATATTCTCGAAGTTCTCAGTGTGTTGGATGGTGATGATGTCAAGATGACCATGACTGAAGCGAATCAGTCTGTGCTTGTACAAGATCCAGCACACCCAGATCAAACTTATGTTGTAATGCCAATGCGAGTTTAATTTGCATTGATCATTTGAGTTTTAAATCATGCAAATCACGCGTTTAAATATCGAACGTGTACGGAATTTAAAAGCGGTTGCACTGAATGAGTTGCAACCGTTTAATATTTTTTACGGGGCAAATGGCTCAGGTAAAACGTCTATTTTAGAAGCAATTCACTTATTGGCCACAGGACGGTCATTTCGCACCCATATTCCTAAGCACTATATTCAGTATGAAGCAGCTGACTCAATCGTATTTGCTCAATCAATCAATGAACGGATTGGGATGCAAAAGATGGCTTCTGGTGAGCAACTGATCAAAGTCAATGGCGATACTATCGCTACGCAAGGACAGTTGGCAAAACTATTGCCTTTGCAGCATATTGACCCACAAAGTACCGATATTATTGACCATGGCGCGAAACCACGGAGACAGCTCTTAGATTGGTTAATGTTCCACGTGGAACCTGAGTTTTATTTTGCATGGCAATATTACTCACGTGCATTAAAACAGCGGAATAGCTTGCTTAAGACACGGCGTAATTTAACTTTGGCTGATTTAGAGCCATGGAATAAAATGCTGAGCGATTATGGTGAGATTTTGCACTCACAACGGGTAGGTATTATTGAGCAATGGAATCAATTTTTTAAAGAAGATCTACAGCAACTGTTGCCTGATGTTCAGATCGAACTTGAGTACAGTGCTGGTTTTCATACCGAGCAAGGTTTGTTGCAAGACCTGATTTCTCAACATCACCGAGACCTTGAGCGACGCTATACCGAGTATGGTCCGCATCGTGCAGATTTACGCTTAAAAATAGGGGGCGATGCCTTGCGCAGCGATGCTGTTCATGTGTTATCACGTGGACAAAAAAAGTTGTTAATCATGGCATTAAAACTGTCACAAATTGCAATGCTACATGCGAGTAATAAGGAAACTGTGGTATTATTAGATGATCTGACAGCAGAGTTAGATTTAGCTGCACAACAACGTTTAATTGAGCGATTGAGTCAGTTGGGGAGTCAAGTTTTTATGACCACCTTAGACCATACGTCGGTATTAAAACACTTGCATGATTTGTCGATTTCTTTTCAATTGTTCCATGTTGTTCACGGTCAAGTCAGCCTTGCTGCGCCATAATTTTATTTCCTCATCTTTTTTTGATAGATTAATTTTTACTAGGGAGTAACCATGAGTTCAGAGTCTCAATCCGTCTCTCAAACAGAACAAACAAATGAAAAGGCTTATGATTCCTCTAGTATCAAAGTATTACGTGGATTAGACGCAGTTCGTAAACGTCCTGGTATGTATATCGGTGACACTGACGATGGTACTGGTTTGCACCATATGGTGTTCGAGGTAGTGGATAATGCCATCGATGAAGCGCTTGCTGGACATTGTGATGAGATTGTCGTCACCATTCATGAAGATGAATCGGTCAGTGTTTCAGACAATGGTCGTGGTATTCCGACGGATATCCATCCGGAAGAAGGGATATCCGCTGCCGAAGTTATTCTAACGATTCTGCATGCTGGCGGTAAATTCGACGATAATAGCTATAAAGTATCGGGTGGTTTGCATGGGGTCGGGGTATCCGTCGTCAATGCTTTGTCGAAAAAATTACATCTGATTATTCATCGTGCAGGGCAGACCCATGAGCAGGAATATTGTCATGGCGATTCACAATATCCATTAAAAGTAATTGGCGAAACGGATAAGTCCGGTACAGTCATTCGTTTTTGGCCAAGTGAGCTGACGTTTAGCCAAACCATTTTTAGTGTTGAAATTTTAGCGCGTCGTCTACGAGAGTTGTCGTTCTTAAATGCTGGCGTACGTATTGTACTGCGTGATGAGCGAGTCAACTTTGAACACGTCTATGATTACGAAGGTGGTTTATCTGAGTTCGTTAAATATATTAACGAAGGAAAAACCCATTTAAATGAGATTTTCCATTTCACTACAGATACCGATAGTGGGATTGCAGTTGAAGTTGCATTGCAATGGAATGAAAGTTATCAGGAAAATGTACGTTGTTTTACCAATAATATTCCGCAAAAAGATGGTGGTACGCACCTTGCTGGTTTCCGCGCAGCTTTAACGCGTGGCTTAAACCAGTATCTTGAAAGCGAAAATATCCTCAAGAAAGAAAAAGTTGCGGTCACTGGTGATGATGCCCGTGAAGGTCTAACGGCGATCATTTCGGTTAAAGTTCCTGATCCAAAATTCTCATCGCAAACCAAAGAAAAATTAGTTTCAAGTGAAGTGAAGCCTGCGGTTGAACAGGCGATGAACAAGGAATTTTCTGCTTATTTGCTTGAAAATCCTCAAGCAGCGAAATCAATTGCTGGCAAGATTATTGATGCGGCACGTGCGCGTGATGCGGCACGTAAAGCACGTGAAATGACACGTCGCAAGAGCGCACTTGATATTGCGGGCTTGCCAGGTAAATTGGCAGATTGTCAGGAAAAAGATCCTGCACTTTCTGAACTCTATCTAGTCGAGGGTGACTCTGCTGGTGGTAGTGCTAAGCAAGGTCGTAATCGTAAAATGCAGGCTATCTTGCCGTTAAAAGGTAAAATCTTAAACGTTGAGCGTGCGCGTTTTGACAAGATGATTTCGAGTCAGGAAGTAGGTACGTTGATCACAGCTTTGGGCTGCGGTATTGGTCGCGAAGAATATAATCCAGACAAGTTACGCTATCATAAAATCATTATCATGACCGATGCGGACGTGGATGGTTCACATATTCGTACATTGTTACTGACCTTCTTCTTCCGTCAAATGCCAGAGTTGGTTGAGCGTGGTTATATTTATATTGCACAGCCGCCTTTGTACAAGTTGAAAAAAGGCAAGCATGAGCAGTACATGAAAGACAATGATGCATTGGAAACCTTCTTGATCTCCAATGCGATTGATGAACTTTCATTACATGTCAGCGCAGATGCACCTGCTATTACAGGCGCAGCATTGGCAAGCGTGATTGCTGATTATCAAGTATCTCAAAAAAGTTTGCTGCGTTTAACCCAACGTTATCCTGCAAGTTTATTAGATGCTTTATTAGAGCTTGATGCATTTAAGATTGATCACACGCATGAACGTGAATATGTCGAAGCATGGGCTGAGCAATTACGTGGCGCGATTGTGAAGTTGCAACCAAGTTTGCGTCCTGAAATTACCCTAGAAGCGTTTGATCGTGAAAATGCACAAGGTGAAAAATCAGCACATTACTGGCCGCGTGTAACGGTTTATGTGCATAACTTACCGACCTCTTATTTACTGGACGCTGGTCTGTTAAATTCTGCTGAATATGCGCGTTTACTTAAAAACTCGAAGAGCTGGTTTACCTTGCTTGAAGAAGGTGCTTACTTACAAAAAGGCGAGCGTCGTATTCAGGTCAATACATTCCACCAAGTATGGCAGCATATTTTACAAGACTCGCGTCGTGGCATGATGATCCAACGCTACAAAGGTTTGGGTGAGATGAATGCTGAACAGCTTTGGGAAACCACGATGGATCCTGAAAACCGTCACATGCTGCAAGTCACCATTGATGATATGATTGAAGCAGATCGTATGTTCTCTTGCTTAATGGGTGATGACGTAGAACCACGTCGTGCATTCATTGAGGAAAATGCATTGAATGCAGATATTGACGCTTAATTGAGTCAAACTATCTGATTATGATTTAGCTTTATTCTTCATAATTTGAATTAAAAAGGCGATACCAAGATGGGTATCGCCTTTTTTTATTGCTTTAGGTTCCACGTGAAACGTTATTCTTAATTAGCTTTCTACTAAATCGCTGACTTGAATAATGGCATGCCCAAATAAATAACCAGCGGTGACCAATACACTGATCCACAGCAATGCACCTAAGATATTATAAATAACAAAGTGGCTATAATTCATGTTGCTTGAACCTGCCGCTAAAGGGGCAAATGAACGTGCAAAGGGAATGAAGCGAGCAAGTAGAATGGTTTTTCCACCGTGCTTTAAAAAGAAGGTATTGGTTTTTTGTAGATAGGCTTGCTTAATAAAACGTGAGTCGGTATTGAAGATACGATCACCAAAGTGGCGACCAATATGATAGTTCACCATATAGCCGAGCGCAGCAGCAAAAAAGAGTAAGCTGATCATATAGCCGAGATGCATGATTTCAACCACAGAACACAGCGCACCGACTGCGAGTAGTAAACTATCCCCAGGCAAAAAGAACATAAAAACGAAAGCAGTTTCAGAAAAAATAATCAGAAATAGAATAGCGTAAATCCATAAACCATATTCTTGAACTAAAATTGGCAGGAAGTGCTCGAAATTAAAAATAAAGTCTAAAGAATTCATTCAGTTTGCGTTGTCCCAAATAGCGTACTCACCACATTGGAGTACAAAAATATTAAATGAATCACACTCTAAGGATTCATTTGTAAGAGATAACTTTACAATAATAGGGGGTTGAGTATATCGAGCCTGAAGCCAAAGCTCAATTTTTTGGGAATATTCCAACAGTTACTGTAACTGAGCTTGTTGAAAAAATCATGACATCTTGAACGGTTTTTCTTAATGATGAAGCACTTGAGAGATTGTTTAAGTTTTATGCGTGACAATAAGAATGTAGTATCCACAGATGCGCTTAGATTCGAGCATCTATGGATACTTGATTAGATTAGCCTACA
The DNA here is from genome assembly GCF_003687745.1 of Acinetobacter sp. 2JN-4. Taxonomy (NCBI): domain Bacteria; kingdom Pseudomonadati; phylum Pseudomonadota; class Gammaproteobacteria; order Moraxellales; family Moraxellaceae; genus Acinetobacter; species Acinetobacter sp. 2JN-4. Next base: position 47,569 of record NZ_RDNY01000014.1, read on the forward strand.
AAAGCGCTTTCAAGCTCTTCTAACTCCATCATGAGCGTTAACAGTTGTTCTTCATGCAGCTCAAGTTTGGCTTTCAGTTCGTTTTGCTCATTCATTAATTTAATGAGGTCATCTTTACGATTTTCTTCGTACAGTGCAGTGTCAGCCAACAAACTCTCAATTTCGGCTAAACGAGGCTGAAGTTTCTCAATTTGTCCCTCAATTTTCTCAATATTTTTACGGATCGGTCTTGTGAGTTCACGGTGGCGTACCGCAGCTTTACGTTGCGCATCTTTATCTAATTTTACCGATTTCGTTTGAGTGGTCGATGTTTGTTGCAAGGCCTTTTGAGCATTGATTTGTTGCTGACGCGCTTCACGTAACCATTTGGCGTAGTCTTGCAAATCGCCATCAAACTCGGTGCATTTCCCCGCATGTACCAATAGTAATTCATCACAGACACTGGCAATCAATTGACGCTCATGCGAGACCAATACCACAGCACCATTAAAGTCTTGTAATGCCATGCTGAGCGCATGGCGCATATCCAAATCTAAATGGTTGGTTGGCTCATCCAGAATCAGGACATTTGGACGCTGCCAAACGATCAATGCCAATGCCAAACGCGCACGCTCACCACCAGAGAAGCTTTCACAAGGGGTGTCCATCCGTTCACCACTAAAGCCAAAGCCGCCTAAAAAGGCACGTAAAGCGGCTTCACTAATGTGTTTATCTGCGATGCGAGCCAATTGCAGCATTGGACTGGCATTTGCATCCAAGGCATCCATTTGATGCTGAGCAAAATAACCGATATTGAGCAGTTCAGACGCTTTGTACTCACCTGCCATTAAGGGTAAATCACCCACCAGTGTTTTAATCAATGTTGACTTACCAGCACCATTCATTCCCAACAAGCCAATACGAGAGCTTGGGGTAATTTGCAAACGAATCTTCTCCGCGATAATGGTCTCGCCATAACCAATGCTGGCTGCATCTAGACTGAGTAGCGGCGAGCTCATTTTGGTGGGTTCACGAAAACTAAAGGTAAAGGGGGTATCGACGTGTGCAGGTGCAAGTTGTTGCATCCGTTCAAGTTGTTTAATACGGCTTTGTGCTTGACGTGCTTTAGTCGCTTGGGCTTTAAAACGATCAATATATTTTTGTAAATGTGCACGCGTTTCTTGCTGTTTTTCAAACGACTGTTGTTGTTGTGCTAAGCGTTCACTGCGCGTGGTTTCAAAGGTTGAATAATTGCCTGTGTACAGTGTTAATTCTTTATTTTCAATATGCAGAATACGATCGCAAATGGCATCCAAGAAATCACGGTCATGTGAAATAAGAACTAATGTTCCTTCATAGGCTTTTAACCAGTCTTCTAACCATAAAATAGCATCTAAATCTAAATGGTTGGTTGGCTCATCCAGTAAGAGTAAGTCTGAACGGCTCATCAACGTGCGCGCCAAATTTAAACGCATTCGCCATCCACCAGAAAAACTAGAGACATTTAATTGGAGTTGGTGATCGAGGAAACCTAAACCCGCCATCAGTTGCGCGGCTTTAGCAGGGGCGGCATAGCCATGAATCTCATCAAAACGACCATGTAGATGCGCTAACTCATCATTGCTGAGCTGATCTGGATCGGCCAATTTTTGTTGTATTCCCCAACACTCTTCGTCGCCAGAAAGCACAAAATCGATTGCTGCCATTTCTAAGGCTTTAATTTCTTGTGCCATATGCGCTACGGTCCAAACCGCTGGACGCGTTAGATTGCCTTCATCTGCCACGACGTCACCTAAAAATGCAGCAAATAAAGTCGATTTTCCTGCGCCATTTACACCTGTAAGACCAATCTTCCAGCCTGGGTGAAGCTGCATTGACGCTTTTTGAAAGAGGACTCGCCCACCACGGCGTAATGAAACTTGGTCAAATTGGATCATGAGCATGCAAAATAGCGATAGATTGCTGCATTTTAAGGTGATCGGGCGTGAATGCAAATTTTATCTTGTAGATGTGTAGCTGCTGACATTTCACAGTGGCTAAATGAACGCTTAAAAATGTGATGAATATGATTAAAACTGATAAGAACCCGACGTATGTATATAAAAGCACTATGATTTTGATCAAAATTTGACTATATTCATTTGGTGCTGATGGAAAAATATGCAAAATAGTAAATAAGGGAAAACAAGATGAAAAAAGGATTTTGGGCATTGAGTGCCGCGACTCTATTCGTCATGAGCACGCAAGTGCAAGCAAAACAAAAAGTTTGTGTATTCGACTTATTGGGACGAGCGGGAGAGTCATATAAGCTGATTGAGGAGTGGCGACTTTCAGCTCAAACTTGGCGAGGGGATATCGAGCTTATTCCATATCAGGATGAAGAAAAAGCTGAGCGTGATTTTGATGCAGGCAAGTGTGATGGCGTGTACATGACGTCTATGCGAGCGCGGAAATACAATAAATTTGCAGGTTCGATTGATGCCGTTGGTGCTGTAACCAGTAATGCAATTGCGCAAAAAGCAATTTCTTTTGTACTTGATAAACGGAATAAACATCGTCTAATTGCGACTTTAAATGGCGAAAAATTTGAGGTTGCTGGAATCATTCAAGTGGGGTTGGCTTATATTTTTGTACGCGATAAAAATATAAATACCATTGAAAAAGCCAAAGGTAAGAAATTTGCTTATTTACATTATGATCAAGCGCAAAAAACCATTGTTGAAAGTATGAATCTGATTGCTGTGCCCTCGAATATTTCAGATTTTGTACAGAAATTTAATCGTGGTCAAGTTGATGTGATTGCAGCCCCTGCTTATGCTTATAAGCCTTTAGAAATTAATAAAGGTTTGGTCAATGGTGCATTATTTAATTTTCCTGTTGTGAATATTACTGGTGATTTAATTATTCGCCCAGGAAAATTTCCTACTGCTTTTGCAACTCAATCTCGACAATGGTTTGTAAAAAAGTTGCCAACCAACTTTGCGATGGTGAAACGTCTAGAGGCAGGTATGGATGCCGCAAGAATCACCTTGTCGAATGACGACAAGGTGCGTTATCAGAAAATGTTACGTGATGGGCGCATGAATTTAACCAAGCAAGGCGTGTATGATGCCACCATGATGAATGTACTGAAACGGGCACGGTGTACCGTAGAAAGGACCAATTTTGAATGTTCTTTAAGTGGTGAGTAAAAGATAAATTGGTTAAAAAATGACAAAAAATAGCAATATCGACACAAAAAATAGAGCATTAGCTCTATTTTTTTTAATAAAACATGATTAATATTTGCTGTGAACATGGAGTACAGACACAAGTTTGTAGAAGGATGAAAAAATGAAAAAAATTGCATTAGCTGTGATCACTGCATCAATCGTTGGTTTTTCTGCTTCAGCGCAAGCAAATAAAGTTGAAGTTTGTGTATTTGATTTATTGGGTAAATCTGGTGAATCATACAAAATGATGCAGGATTGGGCACTAGCAGCCAAAGGTTGGGGTGCAGATGTAAACTTGGTGGCAATGACCGATGAAGCTGTTGCAGACAACAACTTCAAAGCGGGTAAATGCGACGCAGTTGCGATGACATCAATGCGTGCTCGTCCATATAATAAATTTGCGGGTTCAATTGATTCTTTGGGTGGTGTAACCAGCAATGTAATTGCACAACGTGCAATTACCTTTGTTTTAGATACGCGCAACGCTGCTAAAATGACAACCAACCTTAGTGGGAAAAAATACGAAATCGGTGGTATCGCACCACTTGGTTCTGCGTTTATCTTTGTACGCGACAAGAGCATTAACTCGATTGAAAAAGCAGCAGGTAAGAAGTTTGCGGTATTGGGTTATGATGATGCACAAAAAATCATGGTTCAACGCGTAGGCGCTCAAGCTGTACTTTCTGATATTTCGAACTTTGCAGCGAAATTTAATAATGGTCAGGTCGACATGGTTGGTGCGCCAGCTTATGCGTATAAGCCATTAGAGTTAAGCAAAGGTTTAGGTACCAATGGTGCGATGTTTGATTTTCCTGTATTGCATGTGACTGCTGATTTAGTGCTTCGTCCAGAAAAATTCCCAGCTGGTTTTGGTCAAAAATCTCGTGATTGGCATGTGAAGCAATTACCGAAAGCATTTGCAATGATCAAGCGTTTAGAAGCTGAAATCCCAGCAAAATACAAAATGAAATTAAGTGCTGAAGATAAACTTAAATATCAAAAATTACTCCGTGATGGTCGTATGGATTTAACCAAACGTGGTATCTATGATGCGAGCATGATGTCTGTATTGAAGAAAGCACGTTGTTCAGTCGACAAAGCGAACTTCGAGTGTGCATTGCCGGGTGAATAATCAAATATTGCTATAGAGCATACTTAAAGCCTAGATTTATCTAGGCTTTTTGTTTTTTTGTTTGTGTCATTTTAGTCATTGTCTTTACTTAGAAAGACCGTAATCATAGAGATATAAGAATCAGATGAAATCGTGAAGATTTAAAAATATGTTTGATCAGGAAGATGAAACACCATTAAATTTAAGCCCATATTCATTTGATGAACTTCGATTCGAGACTAACTCATTGTTTGGTTTTTGATGTCATGCAACAACAATTAGCCTCGCTGCAAAGGAAAAAATAAAATGCCATGGTTTAAAACGTTTTTACTCGCTTCAAGCGTAGCAACATTTTCTCTGAGCACACATGCAAAACAAACGCTTTGTGTATTTGATTTGGTTGGAAGGAATGGCGATGTATACGCCTTGATGAAAGACTATCAACTTGCTGCGAAAGCATGGGGTGCGGACATTGAGTTACGTGTTGGACAAAATGAAGCCGTACTTGCCGAAGACTTTAAAGCAGGTAAATGTGATGCAGTCAGTATTACAGGGATGCGTGGTCGTCAATTTAACTCTTTTACAGGTTCACTCGATGCCATTGGAGCAATTACCAATTTAAAGTTTGCAGTCAAAGTCATGCAAGGCTTATCGAGCCAGACATTTGCCAAAGCAATGGTCAATGGTAAATATGAAGTGGTCGGTGTCATTCCGATTGGTGATGCTTATCTGATGGTCAACGATCGCGAGATTAATACGGTTGCGAAAGCTGCAGGAAAGAAAATCGCGGTTCTGGACTATGATGAAGCCCAGAAAATTATGGCGTCTCAAGTCGGTGCTCAGGCAGTGAGTTCAGATGTCACTAACTTTGGTGCTAAATTTAATAATGGCCAAGTGGACATCATTGGTGCACCAGCAGCAGCATTTAAACCTTTGGAGCTGCATAAAGGTTTGGGTACTAAAGGCGCAATTGTCAATTATCCAATTTTACAAGTGACTGGAAATATTATTATTCGCTCAGATAAATTCCCAGAAGGGTATGGGCAAAAATCAAGACAATGGGTCAGTTCGCAACTGCCACGTGCGGTTGATATTTTAGGCAAAATGAAAGCAGATATTCCACAAAAATACTGGATGGAAGTCCCTGCATCGGATAAACCTGGCTATCAAAAATTAATGCGTGAAGCGCGTATTGATTTAACCAAACGCGGTATTTATGACAAACGTATGATGAAGTTGTTATGGCAGTTCCGCTGTCGTGAAGATGCCAAGAATTTTGAGTGTGGTTTACAAGATGAGAATTATAAATAATCTTGTAAAAAGTCATTAACTGCACTTTAAAACTTCAAAGACAGACCCGATATTGAGTATGCTATACTTATTATCGGGTCTTTTAATTTATTAAAGACGTATTGAAGTCTGAGGAATATCCACCATGAACGCCCAAGCTCTCGAATTGTCAGATAATGCTGCCAAAAAAGTTCGCCAATTGCGCGAAAGTGAAGGGAATGACGACCTCATGCTACGTGTTTATGTCACGGGTGGCGGTTGTTCAGGATTCTCTTATGGCTTTAATTTTGCTGAAAGTGTCAATGAAGATGATGCTGAGTTCAGCAACGGTGATGTCAAAGTTTTGGTCGATTCGTTAAGCTATCAATACTTAGTTGGTTCAGTGGTTGATTATCTTGAAGGACTGGAAGGTTCTCGTTTTGTGATACAAAACCCGAATGCGACGACCACTTGCGGATGTGGGTCATCTTTTTCGATCTAATAAATGCTTGATCTCAAAAAAGCTTCTCCGATTGAGAAGCTTTTTTATTGCTTATACCGCCGTAATCGTACCTAAAATACGATCGCCTGATGCGCCTGTGACGGCTGGTAGATTGCCACTGAGCTGTTCAACGAAGCGCATTGCCAGCCAAGCAAAAGCAGTTGCTTCGACCCACGTGGGTGCTAAACCAAGCACATCGGTTGTTTGCACTGACCAATTATGTTTACGTAAACGCCAGCGTAATTGTTCAAGCAGAAATGAGTTATAAGCCCCACCACCACACACATAGACCTCACCTGTAGGCATCAAGTCTTTGCTTCGATAAATCGCTTTCTTAATCGCTCTTGTGGTCAGTTTCATCAGCGTGGCTTGGACATTTTCAGGCGTATCTTCGAGCTCTTCATATTCGAGATCATTGTGCCAATCACTGATTTGATCATCTAACCATTCAAGATTAAAGTCTTCACGACCCGTGCTTTTCGGTGGTTCTTTAGAAAAATATTCATGTGTCTGTAAACGATCAAGTAGCGAGCGAATCGGTTGGCCATACGCGGCCCAATCGCCATTTTCATCATAGGGATGACCAGTATGGCGATGACACCATGCATCCATGAGAATATTGGCAGGGCCTGTATCAAAACCATAAACAGCGTTTGGATTGTTCGCAGGCAGCATGCTGACATTGGCGATACCGCCTAAATTCAATATGACACGATGGATACTGTCATGTTGAAATAACGCTTGATGGAATGCTGGTACCAATGGTGCACCTTGTCCACCCGCAGCCATATCACGTCGACGAAAATCGGAAATAACAGGGAGCTGGGTGATTTCAGTAATGATATTCGGATCACCAATTTGTAGAGTAAAACCATATTCAGGACGATGGCGAATGGTCTGACCATGTGAACCAATTGCTTTTATTTGTGTTCGATCTAAATGATTCTTTTCAATCAGCGCATTAATGCCATGCCCAATCATTTTCGCTAAAGCAACATCGGCTTTGCCCATACGATCTATTTCATTGTCGTCTGGTAGTGTTAATGCCATCAGTTCATCACGTAACTCAGGCTCAAAAGGAACCGTTAAGGTGGCGTGTACGGTTAAAGGCTCAAATGAAGTTGCAACAATATCAACACCATCCATGCTTGTGCCTGTCATTACACCAATATAGATTGCGCTCATATACAACTTCCCCTGCAAGATGCTGAAAAAATGGTAGTATATCGCACAAATTGAATAACTGATGTGTTTAGGTTTTGTGATGTCAAATTTCTTGCCAGTCGAAGAACAGCTTGCTCTCATTCAACGAGGCACGCACGAGATTATTTCTGATGAAGATTTACTGAAGAAGCTCAAAGAGAATCGCCCACTCCGTGTAAAAGCAGGCTTTGACCCAACGGCTCCTGATTTACACTTAGGGCATACGGTACTGATTAATAAACTTAAAACTTTTCAAGATTTGGGACACGAAGTGACCTTCTTGATTGGTGACTATACCGCGATGATCGGTGACCCATCTGGGAAAAGTGCGACACGTCCGCCGTTGTCTCGTGAACAAGTTGAAGCCAATGCCAAAACTTATCAAGAACAAGTTTTTAAAATCTTAGATCCAAACAAAACTAAAGTACGCTTTAACTCGGAGTGGTTTAATCAAAAAACTGCGGCTGATTTAATTCAATTGGCGAGTCAACAAACTGTATCACGTATGTTAGAGCGTGATGACTTTACCAAACGCTATAATAACCACCAACCTATCGCGATTCACGAATTTCTATATCCATTGGTGCAAGGCTATGACTCCATTGCGCTTGAGGCGGATGTGGAGTTGGGTGGAACAGACCAAACCTTTAACTTGCTGATGGGGCGTACTTTACAAAGTCGCTATGGTCAAGAATCACAAGTCTGCATCACTGTGCCGATTCTTGAAGGTTTAGATGGCGTGAATAAAATGTCTAAATCTTTGGGTAATTATATTGGTGTATTTGACACACCGGGTGCGATGTACCAAAAAATCTTGTCGATGCCAGATAGCTTGATTGAACGTTACTTTGATTTACTGAGCTTTAAATCACTGGATGAAATCAAAGTTTTGCTTGATGAAATGGCAGCAGGACGTAATCCGCAGGAAATCAAACGTATTTTAGCGCTTGAACTGGTCGAACGGTTCCATGATGCGGAAGCGGCTGAAAATGCGCATAAGAGTGCAGGTAACCGTGTCACTGAAGGTGAAGTACCAGAAGATACGCCTGAAGTAACCATCTCTCGTGGTGAGTTTGGTGGCGAGTTATTTATTGCAACGATTTTGCGTGTGGCAGGTTTAAACGCGAATGCGGCGGCTGCAAAAGATGCGGTTGGTCGTGGTGCAGTTAAAGTGGATTGGAATGTGGTCGATATGAGTTTCTCTGTAAAAGAGAATGTCACGTTAATTATCCAATCTGGTAAAAAAGCGATTGCACGTGTGACTTTCACTGATTAAATCGAAATAAAAACAATAAAAAGCAGGCCTTGAGCCTGCTTTTTATACATAGATAGATGATAAAAACAACGAAAGCATCAAATTAGTAGAAAAAAGAAACAAGCGAAAGGAAAAGTTAAAAAAAGGGGTTGTGTGGTGTTAGAAATGCTGTAGAATGCACATCCATCGGCGGTGATGCGGATAAAAACTTGTTGAGAAACAAGGATTTGGATTGAAAGATTTAAATCTTGTGTTTAAGAATAAGTTTTAAAAATATCTAAATTGC
>NZ_RDNY01000015.1:0-44296 GCF_003687745.1 Acinetobacter sp. 2JN-4
TGGCACTGCTGCGATGGTAGCGAATCGTTCTTCGATTTAAGGCTTGGTATTGGTTGTTGTCATCGATCAAACGAAGTTTTTGGGCTTGGATTGGGCTATTGCTGTTGGCAACGTTGAGTTGGGCTTCGTCGATAAGCCAGTTGATGCCTTCGCTTCTGAGCAGTCGCGTAATGAAATCATAGTCGCTTTCATTGGCTTGCATCACAAAGGGTCGGACATCGTAGTCTTGTGTCACGCCGCTAATATCAAGCGTAAGACTGGATGCAAATAAGGGACTGCGTTGTTGCCATTCTTTAAAAAGGGTTTGAACAATATCCAGTACGGTTTTATTCATAAACACGCGGCTGTTACGGCGTTTGTGCCACAGTGCAGTAGGGTCTTGCAGTTTGAGTTTATATAGGGTCAAACTTCCATCAGACTGCCCTTGTACAGCTTCGGTAATGATACCTGTGGTTCTAAATAATGTACCTGTGTCGGTGACTTGATCGACGGCGACCTGAGAGCCAATAAATTGTTTTAATGGGATGGTGGCATTGGTTGATAGGCAGATCAGTTCTGCTGTCATACCAGTATTGAGTTGATGTTGCCCTTGTATTTTTTGTAGGAAAACTTCTGTGTTGAGCGCTTGATTGGCAAATTGAATATGTATCGCGCGTTTTTGGGCGGTTAAGCCGAGTTGTTCTAATGCAGCATAAATAGTCTTGAACATCGCTTCTTATTGAATTCTTTTAAACTTGACGCGCATTTTACAGAAAAAATCGCGTTTGTGATCAGACAGTTTCGTCTATTTGTGACAAATTATTATTCCTTGTCCATTTTTTTATTAATTCTCGCTGGTATTTTCTATTCAAGTTACTCATCTAACAAAAAGAGATAGATAAAAAAAAAGCTATCAATTTTATGTGATATGGATATAAGAATATTTGGTCTTTTTGACCCTTAACACTTTATTTAGTTCAATTATAATTGCCTTCTTAAAAATTAAACATGATTTAACTTTATGAAAATATTAGATGGCGGTTTTGGTCGAGAACTTGCGCGTAGAGGAGCACCTTTTCGTCAACCAGAATGGTCTGCTTTAGCTTTAACAGAAGCGCCAGAGATCGTGAAAGAGGTTCACTTAGATTTTATTCGAGCTGGCGCAGAAGTCATCACAACCAATAATTATGCTGTTGTTCCATTTCATATCGGTCAAGATAGATTCGACAATGAAGTTAGAGATCTAGTTCAAGTCGCTGTGAATCAAGCCAAACAGGCGGTCTCAGAAAGTGACAAAGATGTTTTAATTGCGGGTTGTTTGCCACCACTGTTTGGATCTTATCGAGCTGATTTATTTAAACAAGAAGAAGCTCAGAAATTAGCAAAGCCTATTATAGAAACACTTTCTCCACATGTTGATTTTTGGCTAGCTGAAACCCAATCCTGTATTGCAGAAGTCGAAACTGTCCATGCTTTATTGCCAAAAGATGATCGAGATTTTTGGGTTTCTTTCACCCTTCAAGATGAAATCCAACAAGAAAAGCCGCTTTTGCGTTCTGGTGAAAACATTGAACAAGTCGCAGAACTACTCAAGCGATTAAATGCAGATGCCGTGCTGTTTAACTGCTGCCAACCCGAAGTTATTTTACAAGCCATCGTAGCAATCAGACAACTTCTTCCTGACCATATACAAATTGGCGCCTATGCCAATGCTTTTCCACCGCAAAACAGTGAAGCAACGGCCAATGATGGTTTAGATGAAGTACGTGCTGACTTAAATCCTGATCTATATTTAAAATTTGCCCAAGCGTGGAAAAATGCGGGCGCAACCCTGATTGGTGGTTGTTGTGGTATCGGTCCAGAACACATTTCAACACTCTCAAAGTTTTTAAAACAGTAAGTCTGCTTTATGTCTACCTCTAAAATTGGCTTACTTTCTTTAACCGCCCTTGTCTTCAGTTCAATGGTCGGATCTGGGGTGTTCAGCCTCCCTCAAAATATGGCATTTGTCGCGAATGGCGAAGCTTTATTAATGGCTTGGCTCATTACGGGTGTGGGAATTCTTTTTCTCGCCTTTGCTTTTTTATATTTAACTCGGCAACGCCCTGACCTAGACGGCGGTATCTATAATTATGCACGTGAAGGGTTCGGTGAACTTATTGGCTTCTGTTCCGCATGGGGTTATTGGTTGTGTACAACTATCGGCATTGTGGGATATGTAGTAATTGCATTTTCTGCCGTGGGCATGTTCACAGATCGTCCTGATCATGTTTATTTCGGTGAAGGAAATACTCTTTATGCACTGATTGGCTCTTCAATTTTTGTGTGGATGGTGCATTGGTTGGTAAGCCAAGGCATTAAAGAGGCTTCACTGGTCAATTTAATGGCCACCATTGCCAAAATCATTCCGATTGTAATCTTCATCTTTTTTACTTTTATTGCCTTCAAACTCGAACTTTTTAAGCAAAATTACTTTGATTTTTCATTACAAATGCCGGTGTGGGAACAAGTCAGGAACTTGATGCTGATTACACTTTGGGTATTTACGGGCATTGAAGGTGCTGTGGTTTTATCATCACGCGCTAAAAAACGAAATGACATTGGTCGTGCCACAATATTGGGGGTATTACTGGCATTAAGTTTCTACGTTTTGGTCACTGTGCTTTCTTATGGTGTGGCCAACCGCGCAGAATTAGCCGATATGCATAATCCATCCATGGCAACCATTTTAGAACAATTGATTGGCTTGCCAGGAACGATCATTATCACTTTGGGCTTGATTATTTCAGTATGTTCTTCTTATTTAAGCTGGACGCTTTTCGCCACTGAGATTCCTTTTCTCGCTGCCAAAAATAAAGCATTCCCGCAGTTTTTCCTTAAGACTAACCGAAACAATGTTCCTATCGCATCATTGTGGTTAACCTCAATTGTGGTTCAAATCTCATTGATTGCAGTATGTTTTTTTGACAAGAATTACATGCAGTTATTATTAATTTCTTCAGTGATGATTTTATTACCATACTTTCTTGTTTCAGCATTTTACTTAAAAGAATCTTTGCGAAATAAACGTTCTAAGCATGTTTGGATTGCACTCATTGCTGTGCTATACGCCTCTTGGTTACTTTATGCCGCAGGAATCTCACTGCTACTGCTTTCAGGCTGTTTGTATTTAGTGGGTTTGTTTATCTTTTTTTACAGCAGATATGCAAATAAAAGAGAGAGCTATCACAAGTCTTAGGGGAATTTTAAATTGATCCTCAATGAGTTAAGGATCTTTTTCATTTAATAAAACGGTAGTATAAAACAAATAAAACCCCTTTTAAACAAGGGGTTTTATAACTTTTTCAAAAGAAATTTAGCTCTAATTCAGCTCTTAACCAAACTTAGAATTTTTGAGAAATACTGAGTTTATAATCTCGCCCTGTACCCGTCATATACTCCCCCAAATACATCTTGTACTCTCGATCAAATAAGTTATCTATCGAAAGATTTAAGGCTGGTCCTTTTTCGCCTACAGGCTGCCAGTCGATGTAAACACCATGCAGTGAATATCCCTTGGTTTTTGGTAAAGAAAATGAGGATGCGGCAATCGACTTATCATTATCGGAAAGACTGCGATCTTGTGCAGCAACAAATATCCCTCGCCATCCCATCGTTAGGTGATGCTCAGGTACATTGACACCTAAGGTTGCTGTTGCTTTCTTCGGCGGGATGTCTGTCATCCATGTTTTTTGATCAAACCATGGATTAACAGGTGAATTGTCACGTTGTCCCCGAATATATGAATAAGTCAAACCTGTAAACCAAGTCGGCTGATTATAGAAAATCTCCGCCTCATACGCTTTGATCGTATAGTCTGTGACATTACGATAGAAGCCATGATGATACTTTCCATTACAATCATTGATGCTGCCATTACCACCATTGGCATTATTTTCTGCTTGTGCTTTACAGAAAGTCGATCGGTTACGGAAGATTTCATCACCACCGCGATTACGGTGATAAGTCAGACGAACTTGTAGATGATCATCTGTCGCAAAGATATCATCAAAATTCATTTCACTTCCTAGACGGATCGCCAGCATTTTCTCTGGCAATAAATAACGACTGGTTGATGGTACCGAAGTCATTGCAGATTGCACATAATATTGTTCGTCTACGCGTGGGGCACGCCATGTTTTACTGATATTGGCAAACCACGTCAAATAGTCCGCCTGCTTCCATGCCAATGCCAACCGTGGTGACCAACCTGTATAAGTTTTACTAGAATAATCATGCCCCGCACTTGGGTCATTAAAACGTGGTGCGCGGTTTGGAGTGCCTGTATTGGTAATATGATCGTAGCGAATCGAGGGAGTAATGGTGAAATTGTTGATTTGATACTGGTCTTCTACAAATGCACTCAGCATCTGCTGATGCCCTGATGGCATGTAGTTCGGCTCATAATAGCCAAAGTTATAATCAAGTTTATTGGAATTATTCTTATCATAAAGAAGTGAGTTCTGTTCCATTTTTTGATATTGCGTACCCACTTTTAATTTATGCGTACCGTATTGGGTTTCAATATTGCTAATGTTACTGAGCTTAAATGCAGTATTGGTATACTTCACCCAGCTTTCATTTCCCAATAATGCTGCAGAAGCATTAACACTAGGTAATCTTTGGTCGTGTTGATTCGTCTTCGAATAGGATGCAACAGCTTTCAAATTCAGATATGGATTTGATTCTGGATTGAGTTCATAGCCAATCGAATAGCTTGTATCGTTCTGATCGCGATAAACCAGACGACGTTTCCAAGCTTCCTCATAGCCATATTTTTTAATATCTGCCTCAGTTGGTACAGCGTCTTGATCACGCATGGCCGCAAATGGCTCCCACCCCTTATGACCACTTTGCATCGCATTTAGCGTAATTTTTTGGCTGTCTGTAGGATGAAAATTAAGCTTAACCAAATAAGTATTTTGCTCTTGTGCAGAATATAGAAATTTGCTGCCATCTGGGCGTTTCACATCCCCACTATCTCGATTGGTATAGTACAACATCCCATCAGCCAGACCATTTTCAGTCTGACCATAAACGGCCCCAGTATAGGTATTTTGTGCATTATTTGAGAAGCGTGAATACTTTAAAAAAGCACCGACATTGTTATCACTATTAAGCAAATCGGTTGCATCTTTGGTTTCTAAAGTGACTTTACCGCCGAAGCCACCATTTCCTACTTCAACATTATGTGGACCTTTATCTACAGTAATTTTCTTTAAAATTTCTGGTTCAATAAAAACCGAACCTTGACGATATTTATCAAAACTTTTAATCGAATCATCCAAGCTAATCGGCACATCCTCAACGCCCCCCATCCCAAGGATATTGATCGTTTGACCACCCGGTCTTGGTGAACCTGCAGAACCAACACTTGGCATGTTATCTAATAATTGCGCAACATTATTGGCTTGATAACGATCAATCGCTTTTTGGTTTAAAACACTTTGCCCAAACTGAATGGTATCTTCTTTTTCAGCTTGTACAACAATCGGAGTCATCTGATAAATTTGATTCTGAGCATCCACATTCGCTACACGTTTATCTTCTGTATCTATCGGCAGCTTTGAGCTTTCTGCATAAGTCTGAGACATAAGCCCCATTGATAAAGCAATTGCGATAGCCAATGCATGTGGTTGGACAAGTGTATGAGTATTGGGAGATTTGGACATATAGATTCACTAAATTTAATCAAGATCATAGGTTGTTCTAAACACAACTGATCTCTAAGCTAGAAAAATTGAAATCAATAAATTATTTGAAGTACGTTATCGAATCACTATTTCTTAAAGCAAAGACCATCTGAGAATTGTTAAAAATGCATAACATTAGAATAAACAATGCAAAATAGCATTAATGATATTAATTATCATTTACATTAGTGCGTTTGTAAATGGATTATTATGTTTTTTAAAGGTTTTACGCCTCACATTTTTTGACCAGACATTAAATTTTTTTTTATGATGCACTTGCTAAGTGAATGTTCGATTGATTTATATACAGGCTTATTCACTTGAGAGTTATTTTTGCCGAATAATATCTTAGGGATAAGTTTGTGCAACAAAGCCCAAAGTATCTAAAAAATTCAATCAGATTTAGTTTTATATTCATTAAAAAAAGGTCAGGAATCCTGACCTTAAAGTTGTTATTTATGCATATTTTTTTTAATAAATAAGTATTTTCTTACAAAAGGTAATATCAAAAGTAGTCCAGACATCACCCATAATCCTATACTTATATTGCTATCCCACAAAATGCTTAACTCACCATGGGAAATAGAAAGCGCACGGCGTAGATTTGACTCCATGAGTTCGCCAAGGACAAAACCTAAAATTAAGGGTGCCAATGGAAAATCAAATTTCCTCAATACATAACCAACAACGCCTAAGCCTATGCAAAGCAATAAATCAAAGATCGTACTATGAATAGCATAAACGCCCACAAAGCTAACAGTTGCAATCACGGGAATAAGAATATAGTTAGGAATATTGAGTAGCTTGGCAAAAAAGCCAACCAACGGCAAATTCAGAATCAGAAGAATAATGTTCCCAACCATGAGGGAAGCAATCAGTGCCCAGACTAATACAGGTTGCTCTGAAAACAATTGAGGGCCTGGCGTAATATTATACAAAGTCAAAGCGCCCATCATAACAGCAGTCGTACCCGAACCAGGCACACCCAACGTTAACATAGGAATAAATGATCCACAGGCAGCGGCATTATTCGCACTTTCAGGAGCAGCCAATCCTCTTAGATCACCCTGCCCAAACTTACCTTTTTCACCAGCCAGTTTACGTTCCGTGGTATAGGCCATAGCACTCGCGACGCTGGCACCCGCACCCGGTAAAATTCCTGAGAAAAAACCAATGAATGAGCTTCGTATGATCGTTGCTAAAGAACTCATAAGCTCTTTAAAGTTGAATAAAGACCTCTTACCTTGAGCGAGTACTACTTTTCCGATGGTTGTTCTTTCAAGTAACAGAAGGATTTCACTGACACTAAATAAGCCGATCACAATTGTTGTAAATGCGATGCCATCACTTAGACCAACACTATCAAAAGTAAAGCGATATACACCTGTAATTGCATCCATTCCAACCGTTGATAAACCTAACCCCATTAAAGCCATGATTAATGTTTTAAAAGGTTGTGTACTCACTAAGCCTGTTAAACACACGATCGCAAAGACCATCAAAGCGAAGTATTCAGCAGGCCCAAATGCAATTGCCCAGTTTGCGAGAATAGGTGCAAAGAAAACAATTCCAATAAAGGCAACCAAGCTTCCAATAAAGGAGCTTACGGATGAAAGTGATAGAGCAATGCCCGCTTTGCCTTGCTGTGCTAAAGGATAACCATCCATAGTGGTCATAATCGCACCTGCATCACCGGGAACATTAATCAAAATTGCTGATATTCGCCCCCCATATTCGCAACCGAGATAAACTGCGGAGAGTAAGATCAAAGCACTTTCCACAGGTAAACCCAACGCGTATGCAAACGGTAAAAGTATGGCAACACCGTTAATAGGCCCCAAGCCCGGCAGCAATCCCACAATCGTACCAATAAATGCACCAATAAATGCGATTAATAAGTTCTGTGGCTGCAATGCAACTTCAAAACCGGTCATTAAAAAACTTAATATGTCCATAAAGTTGTCATCCTTAACCCAACAGTCCCATTGGTAATGGCACATCTAATACACGGTCAAATAAATAATAAGTTGTAATACCTAAAACACAGGCGGTGATAATGGTGGGAAGTGTTTTCCCTTTAAACAGTTTTCCGAGCGCGATCGTCAGTAGTGTTGTTGCAATAATGAATCCCAACAACTCAAATAAAGCGGCATACAAGGTCAACGCAAGTGCACACAATGCAATTTTAAAAACTAAATGTTTGCTCCAACCCAGCTCAACTGGTTCAAACATAATCGTGGGTCTAACCGTCAAATAAGCTGCGCTTACAGTGATCAGTCCCATAATCAAAATTGGAAAGGCTCTAGGGCCAACAGAGTCATAGGAAATTGGGGCATCAAAGTTACTTGCATAAATCACCAAACCCAAACCACAAAGGGCAATAATCCCCGTTAGGATACGTTCTGATTTCATCACTATTCCTTAACTCAACAAAAAGTACCAAACCTGTGGTCTGGCACGTATTCATTGATTATTTTGATAATTTATATTCAGCAGATAATTGACGCATTTGGTCAGTTTGCTTATAAACATAAGCTGTGATTTGGTCGCCAGTCAGTGCAAATGGCAAAAGATCTTGATTATTACGAACAGTTTCGAATTTTTTGTTTTCCATCATTTTATCGAATGATGTTTTCCACCATTGATATGCATCATCACTGACTTGAGGACCCATGTAGAAACCACGGATCACAGGCCATTCAATATCATAGCCCTGCTCTTTCGCAGTTGGTAAGTTTGAAAATTTGCCTTGTAAACGCTCATTTGCAAATACAGCAAGTACTCGTATTCTTCCCGCTTCTAAATTTGAACTGACTTCACTAATATTTCCAACTGCCACTTTGACATGCTGACCTAAAAGTGCAGTTAAAACTTCACCCCCTCCCTCTAGAGCAACAAAGCTCATATCAGCTGGGTTAATTCCTGCCTTTTTGGCAAGCATTGCTGATTGCATCCAATCCTGACCACCTACACTTCCAGCACCACCAAAGCTAATTCCCTTAGGATTTTTTTGTAGATCCTTTATGAGATCATCTAAAGTTTGGTAGGGAGAATCTTTATGCACGGCGACCAGACCATAATCGACGGCAACACCTGAAAGCCATTTCACATCTTTTTCTGTGAAATTTCCAAATTTACCTTGAGCCAAATTCAATAAAGACCCTGTGGAAAATGCAATCACTGCCTCATTATTGGCAGGGTCATTGCCTACAATTTTATTATAAGCAACCGCTCCGACACCACCGGGCATATAAGTCACACGAATTGGATCATTCAAAACCTCAGTTTCTTTAAAACCTGATTGAATCAATTTGCAAGTCATGTCCAAACCACCACCAGGCTTTGCAGGGGCAATACATTCAGGACGTTTAGGCTGCCCTACCTCTTTTGCAGCACTACCTGTATTACATCCAGTAAAAATCAAGCTCGAACATGCCACTAACGCGAATGAAAGTTTTTTCATTGTAAAAATATCCTTTAAGTCATCCATTACAGTTTTTCCGACTACCATTTGGGACCTCCATGGCCTTTGTTTGGTCTTGGTGATTTGAAGTTTTTTTGAAATTCTTTTTTAAACAGTGCGTTTTGACGTAATAATAGAAAAATGAAGCTTCAGCCCAACCGAAACTGGCGCTATTACTAACTTTTTATAGATATAAGCAAACACCGTGAATACGATAAAATTCGTATGCGTTTCTAAACTAACTTTTGTCTTTGTATGATAAGTATTCACAGCAAATTCATGTGACATCGCACATTCACAAGCATGCAAACATTTCCGGTATAACGCAGCATTCCCGCTGCCAACAATGAGAACATCGTGCATCGATCTCTTCCCTCTCAAATTTTCCTTACTTTAATTTGAAAAAGGGAACTTCTGTGATAGCGAAGAATTAAAGGGGTATTTAATTATTTTAAATAGTGTTTAATTTCATAGTGTTCTAGCATTAGATAAGACCCGCACAAAATAAAAATAAAATATTGTTTTAATTAAAGTAATATTAAAAAAATCTGCAAAAATCATTTTTAAAAAAATATGACCTGAGTCTTTAAAACTAAGAAATTACATTCTCTCTGCTTAAGATCAATATATTTTTTGCTTGAATAATCATTAATTTTGTAGACACTGTTAAAGTTATATTACTTGATATGTTGAGTAATATTTTATGAAAGATTTAACATGGATGCTTAGAGAGTTTTTTTCATGGAAATTAAACAAATAAAATACTTTTTAACAGTGGTTGAAGCTGGAAGTATTGGAAAAGCTGCGCAGAAACTTGATATTGGCGCATCAGCTATTAGTCAGCAGATCAGTAAGCTTGAGCAAGAATTGAGTATACGTTTATTACAGCGGAATGCTTTTGGAGTATCACCAACACCAGCAGGACTTGCATTTTTAAAACATTCACAATTAATTCTAAGACAGATCAACTTTGCAATTGATGCGGCGCACTCAGCAAGACTTTCAGGTCATGTCAGTATTGGTTTGCCACCAACGATTACGGCCTTGTTGGGGATACCGTTAATGAAATTGATGTCAGAACGCTATCCTGATATCCGTCTTGAAATGATAGAAACCTTATCAGGTAATCTGATACAAGCAATTAATTCACGACAACTTGATCTCGCCATTATTTTTACCAATGAAGTAGACAGGCAATGGTCTATACAACCATTGGTTAGAGAGCAAATGTATTTAATGGGACGTAGAGAAGTCTTAGAAAAACATCATCTTAATGACTGTATCAAGAGTGGTGTGATTCAATCTCAACACATCGGCGATATCCCCTTAGTTCTACCTCGTCAAAGACATAGTTTGAGAAAGTTCTTGGAACATAAGATTGGGGTAGTGAACGTAGCTTATGAGATTGATGGCTTACATTTACTCATGGATAGTCTTATTCATCTGGACCTAGTAAGCATTCGTCCGGGGAGTGCTTGTCTACAAGAATATAAACATAAATTACAACTACTTAAAATCGTAGACCCCGAAATTGAACGTATCAATTATTTAGTAAGTCTCGCCGAAGAACAATTGTCTCCTGCTGCATTAGCCGCTAAATCAGCCATAAAAGCTTGTGTTAAAACGCTTATACAAAATCAAAGCTGGCCATGTACTGAGTTAATTCTCTAGAACGCCATTAATTTTTTTAAACACCTCATTAGTTTTAGCTTCTCACTCCTGACTTTTATTTAGGTTTACATTCTTGATTGAGTAATAGACTTATTTCGAAATATCGATGTCATGTTCATCGTAAACATAAAGCATCACTCTTTTACTCAAAAGATTCTCTTTAATCTCATTTAAGTTGAATCTATTTGATTAAGCATCAGATCAGTCAAAGTAAAGCATAAGAATATAGAACAAGGAGGTTTCTAAATGCCAATATATAAACACCCCAGCTAGTTTCTAACTCGTCACAGATCTCATACTAATTTTTATCTTGTGCTATTTCATAACAACAGCGCCATGTCATGACGACGCTCAGGAAATAGTATTTAAAACAAAAATTTCGTTATTTATAAATAGTGTGATCGATCTAGTCATTTTCCATACTACGTCCAATTTAAGTGATATAACATGAAAAAATCTCCAATCTTAACAATTGTTTGCTTAGCAAGTTTTGGCTTGGGTTCAGTTGAAGTTTATGCAGATACACTCAAGGTAATTAGTTCTGGTGGGTTTTATTCTTCTATGGAAAAACTCATCCCTCTTTTTGAGGAAAAAACAGGTCATACGATTGAGTTGTCTTCTGGTTCATCGATGGGAACGTCAACCACCTCTATTCCGAATCGATTAGAACGTGGTGAACAATTTGATGTCGTCATTCTTGCCTCTCCAGAACTAAACAAACTGATTGATAAAGGTTATCTTGACTCAAATATGCATGTCGATTTAGTGAACTCTAGCATTGGTATGGCGATTCCCAAAGGTGCTAGAAAGCCAGATATTAGTTCTGCTGAAAACTTTAAAAAGGCATTATTGAATGCACGTCAAATTGGGTATTCTGCGAGTGCAAGCGGAACACATCTTGAAAAAGATGTTTTTCCGAGTTTTCCACCGGTTGAATACAAAGTAATTGCCAATAAAGCTGAAAAAGTTGTAGGTGATCGAGTTGCGAAACGAATAGCTGAAGGACAATTCGATATTGGTTTTCAACAAATTAGTGAAATCAAGCCCTTCACTGGCAAGTATGGGCAAGTCGAGTTAGTTGGACCTATTCCAGCCCCTTTTCAAAAAGTAACGATATTCTCAGCAGGTATGGGAAAAAATTCTAACCATAAGGAGTTAGCGAAGGAATTAATCCAATTTGTGAAGTCACCGCAAGCAACTCAAATTATCGATGATCAAGGTTTAGAACAAATCAAATAAGATTTCTAGATCTTATACAATGTAATTTTGTATTTTGAATCTAAGCTATTTAACCCACAAAAAATTCCATCTTTGATTGAACTACACCCTCAAAGTTAGACAACATCCGTCTAATTTTCAGGGTGCTTATAATGGATTGGCCGCACCAATTCCCCTCAATGTTTTAGTGATTTCACCAGAGAAGGCTGCTGGCTTATATAACTTCAAGAAAGAGTGATACTGGACTGCTCCCAGTATCCTAGGAAAGTGAGAACAATCCAGCCCAACGTTTGCACATGTCTAACCGAACATTAAGAAGACATCTCAACGAAGTTGGCGTCTCATATCTCGGTTTATTAGATGAAGTAAAATATCTAGAAGCAGCGAGACTTTTATTGAGTAGTGATATGGAAATACAAGAAATTGCGCTTTATTTAGGATATATCCAGCCTGCTAATTTTGCACGAGCATTTAAGAAATGGAGTGGAGTAACCCCTATTCAATTTCGTAAGCACATCAATTAAGTTGAATCGTTAGCAATTTAGTAAATACCTTATTGATGCGCTCCGCTGCATGAATAACCGTGCCAAAAGCATTACCAGACGGATAAAGATGAATCTCATCTGTTCGAATAAATATGAGCGTATTTTACAACAAAATTACGTTTGTGATCAGACCGTGCCGTCTATTTTACTAATTCAAGGGATATTTTATAGGCGGATTTTCTTATTACAAATTAGTTATATTCCTATTCTCTTAGATTTTTATTATTTTATTGGTTTACTTCATCTACATAATAAAGCTAGAAATTAGCCTCTAGCTTTAATGCTTGTATTTTATATCCACTCAAAACTCGATCTGTCTTTTTTATCAGCTCAGCAGTAAAGTACAAGTATTTACATGATCTATAAAGATTTGTGTCAATGTTCAGCTAAAATCAAAACAAAGAAGCGATTGGTGGATATGCATCATTCAAAAATCTACTGACTATAAGTATGGTGATTTATCGATTCTTCTGATGTAGCCCAACCCACTACGTCATTTAATAAAGCAACACAGGATAATTTTATGGACAAATTAATACAATGCCCTAAATGTGGTTCCACAGAAGTTGAAAAGCGCGATCATGATAAATTGCTGAGAACAACTGGTGGTGTCTTAATGACCGCGGCCGGAACTACAGCAGGCACAGTCGGGGGCGCTGCAACAGGTGCTTCTGTTGGTGCAGCCATTGGTACGGTGGCTGGTCCTTTAGGCGTGATTGTCGGTGGTACTGTTGGAACATTTGTTGGAGCGATTAGTGTAGGCATTACAGGTGGGTGGGTGGGCAATATTTTCGGAAAAAAAGCTGGGGTGATTATTGATAAGAATATTTTTCAGGATTATCTCTGTCTGAAATGCAAGTACCGTTTTAAAGAAAATAGCATCAAGTAGAATTAACCAGAAAAATCAGATGATTAGCCAACAAGCTACCCTCCTATGATATTTTAATGAAGTTCCACGCCCTTCATAATCTACACTTGTGTTATTGACTCACAAAATACCCCTTCAATCGTAAAATAATGGACTTATAAAGACCAATCACATTTCAAACTTTCAAATACGGTCTTCCCATTTAATTCTTATTTTATCCAATCTAATATTTTATGTGAGGTAGGTTGAGGGGTAAAACAACAGATAAAAAATAAGCCCTTGTAAAAACAAGGGCTTATTTCGATATTTGGCGGAAGCGGTGAGATTCGAACTCACGGAGGACTCACACCCTCGTCGGTTTTCAAGACCGGTGCATTAAACCGCTCTGCCACGCTTCCATGTGCGTAAGAATACAAAGCTTGTTTGCTTTATTCAAGGAATATTTAACTACAATGTATTCAAATGCATATTGTTTCATCAATTGTTAAAGTCGAGCAGCCAACTCTGCGCCATCACGAATCGCACGCTTGGCATCAAGTTCGGCAGCTAACTTAGCACCACCGATAATATGGTAGTTTGCAAAAGTCTGTTCACCCTCTTTAGGCATTAAATCTTTTACCGACTCTTGCCCAGCACAAACCACAATCGTATCAACACGTAATAGCTGATCGTGTCCGTTATGCTCAACCCATAAACCTTCATCCGTTACGGCTTTATATTGCACGCCACGAAGCATGCGCACAGCATGTTTTTTCAATTGTGCACGATGTACCCAACCTGAGGTTTTGCCTAAGCCAATACCAAGGGGGGTAGTCTTACGTTGCAATAAAAAGATTTGGCGTACAGGCATCTCAACTTCTGGACGCTGCATTCCCCCTTCAGAAATATAATTCGGATTTGGATCAACGCCCCATTCCCGCTGCCAATCTGCAAGCGGTTGTGGCTGAGGTTGATGTTCAGGTTTTAATAAAAACTCCGATACATCAAAACCAATTCCACCAGCACCAATCACTGCAACTTTATGACCGACTTCTGCCCCTCTTAATACTTCTGCATAAGATAAAACTTGTGGAGCGCTACTACCTTGGATTTTTAAAGCGCGAGGAACAACACCTGTTGCCACAATCACTTCATCAAAACCTTCACGCTCTAGTTGTTCACGACTGACTTGGCTATTCAAACGTAAATCAACGCCTGTTTGTTTGAGCTGTACTTTAAAATAACGAATGGTTTCGTGAAACTCTTCCTTACCCGGAACAACTTTGGCCAAATTAAACTGACCGCCGACATCGTTATTTGCTTCAAACAAAGTTACTGCATGTCCACGACTAGCTGCAACAGTTGCCGCTGACATCCCCGCAACACCACCGCCAACAACTGCGATACGTTTTGGTTTTTGAGTTTTGATATAGACCAGCTCTGTTTCAAAAGCAGCACGAGGATTGACTAAACAGGTTGCACGTTGATTTTTAAAAGTATGATCTAAACATGCTTGGTTACATGCAATACAGGTATTAATTTCATCAACACGATTGGTCGCGGTTTTATTGACCCAATACGCATCCGCTAAAAATGGACGTGCCATTTGCACCATATCGGCTTTACCAGAAGCGATAATATCTTCTGCGACATCTGGCATATTGATACGGTTTGACGCGATCACGGGAATAGAAACGTGCTGTTTAACAAATGCGGTATAATCCACAAATGCGGCACGAGGAACAGAGGTCACAATAGTCGGAATACGTGCTTCATGCCAACCAATCCCGGTATTTAATAAAGTAACACCAGCTTTCTCTAATGCTTTCGCAACTAGAATAACCTCTTGCATGGTATTACCGTCATGCACTAAATCCAGTAGAGATAGACGGAAAGCAATAATGAATTTTTCACCAACTTTTGCACGAATTGATTTAACAATTTCCACCGCAAAACGCATACGATTTTCAATATCACCACCCCAACGATCAGTACGTTGGTTGACATGACGACTTAAAAATTGATTCAGTAAATATCCTTCCGAACCCATAATTTCAACGCCATCATAGCCTGCTTTCTTCGCTAAACTGGCACAACGCGCATAATCATCAATGGTATCTAAAATATTTTTATTGCTCATTCCACGCGGTTTAAACGGTGAAATGGGTGATTTCACAGAACTTGAAGACACCACAAATGGCTGATAACCATAACGACCCGAATGCAAAATTTGCATTAAAATTTTAGCACCATGCTTATGTACGGCATGCGTTACCAGACGATGATGCGGAATATCGACTAAGCTATTCATGGTACCACCAGCAGGTAACAACCAACCTTGACGGTTTGGAGAAATACCACCTGTGATGATTAAGCCAACACCACCCTTCGCTCTTTCTTCAAAATAAGCAGCAAGTTTAGGGTAGTTAAAGAAACGATCTTCCAAACCTGTGTGCATAGAGCCCATCACCACACGGTTCTTAATGGTGGTAAAGCCTAAATGTAATGGTTTTAAAATATTTGCATAGCTAGTCATGGTATTCCTTCTCTATTTTTTGGCTTTGCAACTTGTTGCATAGTACTTTAATACTTTTTTGGCGTTTTGGGATGACTATTTCTCATATTTTCGGTGTTGAAAGTGTCAATTTTACATGAGTATCTCGACATTTTTATTTAAATAACAAAGCAGAATAATGACTTACAAATAGACTTCTTTCATAAATACCTTTTTGATTCTCGCTATGGGAGAAACATAAAGAGATATGAGTCATTATGAATAGAGTCTCATGCATACAATGCTTATCCAATCCTTTGAATAAATTAAAATAAAAATCAGCCATGTACAACATAACTGATTTTTTTGATAAAAAGTGAAATGACCTTATGCAGGTCGATTAAGTAATGGCACGATTTCTCGGTATTTTCATTTTCAAAGCACTGATAAAAATTCCTAAGCAAATAAACGCCGCGCCAATTAAAATATTGACTGTTAATGGTTCATGCCAAACTAAATAGCCAAATAACAAACTTAAGATTGGAATACACATAATTGAAATTGAAGCAATAAAAGTATCGACCTGACTCACAATCCAATTCCATAACACAAAGGCAAAACCTGTCCCAATCACAGCGATATAAAACAGCATCGACTCATTTAGAGGATTTAGCCAAACTTTAAAATCAATCGGTTCAAAGATTAAAGCTCCCACTAAAATGGCACTCCCCCCCATCAATAATTGCCAAATTGTGAGTTTTATTTTGTCATAAGTGGCAAAATTCTTTTTGATATAGACCGTTGCCATGGCCCAAAAAAAGCCAGAGAACACCAAAACGACTTGCCCCATCAAGGATACATTCATATGTAGATGATGAAGTTGTGGCCAAAGTATCGCAATCAACCCTAAACTACCAAAAAACAAGCCCAAAACCTTCTGAGCATTTAAACGTTCATTTAAAAAATAATGCGCTAAAACCCCAATGAAAATTGGCATGGTAAACACCAAAACAGCGGATAGACCTGAATCAACAAATTGCATCGCAAAAGTCTGTGTCGCGTAAAAACCAAAACAAATAAGCAAACTTGAAATGATCAATGGCTTCCATTCACCATGTTGAGGCAGAATAGATTTCCTCAAAATTAGTTGCAGTACCATCAGCGTCAATGCCGCTAAAATCAGTCGTGTAGAAATAAATAAGAAGGGTGGAAAAACCAGTAGGCTATGTTTGACCAGTCCCCACAACGATCCCCAAACCAGACACAGTAACGCGATTGCACTGATGACTCTAATATTCACGAGTTCTACTCAACAGATAGAAAGTGTGACCAGTTTAAATAATAAATGACATCATGAATAATGCTATGTTTTAATACATACATCATTTTTTATGATGTCACTTTGAAAAATGATTGTGTCCATTTTTTGGAAATAGAGTTCTTCCATAAGCGTTCAACCACTCTGTGTATTTCTTCCATCTGGAGAATGAGCAATGATTGAAGTTCCGCAAGGGATTTATGCAAGCGCTCTAATGAATGAGTTGTAATATTGAGGATAGAGCGTGAATATTGACATTAACGATATCAGATCATTTGTCACCGTTGCTGAACTAAAAAGCATTACGGCAGCGGCAAATAAGCTTAATTATTTACAATCCAATATGACCGCTAAAATTAAAAAAATTGAAAATCATTATAAACGGCAGCTGTTTATTCGTAAGCCTAAAGGTGTGGAGTTGACTGAGTCTGGAATGAATTTATACACTCAATATAAAAAAATGATTTTCACATGGGAAGAAACTGAAAACAAACTGTATCAACAAGAAAACTGCTTACGTTTCGGCACCAATACCAGCTTAGGCGGCATGCGTTTTTATCCCTCTTTTAGTCAGCTCTATTCGGCCTACCCTGACCTTTCAATCACCATGAAAACAGGTGCAACGGGTTTTATCGAAGATGAAGTTTTACGAGGAAATCTTGATATTGCTTATGTACTCGGTCACCCCACACAAAAAAATCTTCAATACATTCAGAAAGCTGATGATCAACTGGTGATTATTGGTAAAAATGTCATCAATCACGATAATCTTGAGGATTGCCTCAATCATCAGAATATTCTGCTTGCTTCAGAGGAATGTTGTTATGCCACCACACTGAATAATATTTATGCAGACTATCAACTCAGCAAAGGTGAGTTAACACATATTTATGACCATGAAGCTTTAGTTCATTTTAGCCAACTGGGTATGGGTATCTCGATGATTGCCAAATCTCTAATTAAAAAATTTAATATCCAATATTATATGGAAACACCTGAACCCTATCGGAATATTGGTTTATATTTGATCGCTCGTCATGATCATGTATTTACCCCGATTGAAAAACAATTGATCGGCTTAAATGATTCGCTTTAAGTTAGGTCGATGATTTCGAGAAATCAATATGCATATTAAACCTAAACTTTTATTCCACGGTTCATCCCAACATCTTGAACGACTGCAACCCACTCAAGCAGTGGGCGATGGACTGATAATGCTTTTGGTATATATGCAATCGAAAATAAATTGATCGCTCAGTTATTCTCAATTCAATATATCAGCCTAGCTAAAGACGCTAGATTCGCGATTAAGCTTGAGAATAATCAAGTGTTCGTGGAGCTAGATCGGTGTACTGTCAATTGGGAGCGTGTGGGTTATGTCTATACTCTACCGTCTGATCACTTTGTTAAAGTTGATGATCTGCAATGGCTATCGACGAAAAGTGTGGTGCCACAGAAGATTGAACAAATTAATCCTTCCGATTTTAAAAAATACATACGCCAGTTATAAAAACGAAAATATCTGTCCTCACAACCATTGGATGTCGCATTTTTTATGCGTTCTGATTTGCTTGGCGTGGGTTACTTGAAAATTGCGATTAAGATTAAAGCAATGTAACCTCTAAAAAGGTTTAAATTTTCCTTAAGATCAACTCGATTTTACAAAACCATGACGCACGAAAAGTGTTACAATAGTTCCGATTTTTGATTATCCAAGACCACCTGTTCGGGGTCTTATTATAACGTTAGGACAAGCAATGACTGATAATGCAACTATCTTGCAGCACGTACCTGTAGGCAAAAAAGTTGGGATTGCCTTCTCTGGTGGTCTCGATACTTCAGCGGCTTTATTGTGGATGAAACAGAAAGGCTCAGAACCTTATGCTTATACCGCAAACTTAGGTCAACCTGATGAAGATGACTATGATGCGATTCCAAAAAAAGCAGAAGCTTATGGTGCAGTCAAAGCTCGATTAATCGATTGTCGTTTACAACTTGCCTTAGAAGGTATTGCTGCGATTCAATGTGGTGCATTCCACATTAGCACTGGCGGTGTTCCTTATTTCAATACCACGCCGTTAGGTCGTGCAGTGACAGGTACGATGCTTGTAACTGCAATGAAAGAAGATGACGTCAACATTTGGGGTGATGGCTCTACTTATAAAGGTAACGATATTGAACGTTTCTATCGTTATGGTTTGTTGACCAATCCAGATTTAAAAATTTATAAGCCTTGGTTAGACCAAAACTTTATTGATGAGTTAGGCGGCCGTGCCGAAATGTCGCAATTCTTAATCGACAACGGCTTTGACTATAAAATGTCAAAAGAAAAAGCCTACTCAACTGATTCAAATATGTTGGGTGCGACGCACGAAGCTAAAGATTTAGAATATCTCGATGCTGGTATTAAAATCGTTGATCCAATCATGGGCGTTGCGTTCTGGAAAAATGATGTCGAAGTTCTGCCAGAAATAGTGAGCGTAACTTTTGAAGCGGGTACTCCTGTTGCTTTGAATGGCAAACGTATTGATGATCCTGTTGAGCTTATTTTAGAAGCCAACCGTATCGGTGGTCGTCATGGTCTAGGTATGTCTGACCAAATTGAAAACCGTATCATCGAAGCAAAATCTCGTGGCATCTATGAAGCACCGGGCATGGCGTTATTACACATCGCTTACGAGCGTTTAGTGACGGGCATTCATAACGAAGACACCATCGAACAATACCGTATTAACGGTTTGCGTTTGGGTCGTTTATTGTACCAAGGTCGTTGGTTTGACTCACAAGCACTGATGTTACGTGAAACAGCTCAACGTTGGGTTGCAAAAGTAATTACAGGTACTGTGACTTTAGAATTGCGTCGTGGTAATGACTACACCATTATGAATACTGAATCTCCTAACCTCACTTATGAAGCTGAGCGTTTAACCATGGAGAAAGGTGATTCTATGTTTACGCCGATGGATCGTATTGGTCAGTTAACGATGCGTAACCTAGATATTACCGATACTCGCGCTAAACTCAGTCTCTATACAGAAACAGGTTTACTCGCTGTGGCACAAGGTTCAGGTTCTGCGATTCCTCAACTTGAGAATAAATCAAAATAAGTGATTGATAAATAAATTTATCTCACCTTAAAAGGCTGAATAATTCATTCAGCCTTTTTTATTAATCATGATAAAGATACATAAAACAAAATCATTCTATTTATAGAACAATATGTCGCACTAAAACACTATTAAGCATCATTATGAACCGATAATATTATCTTTAAGCAAAACATAATAATTTGGAGATGAAAGATGAATGCTTATCTACATCGTAGTGAAAACCGTGGCCATGTCAAAGCAGGCTGGTTAGATACTTATCATAGTTTTTCATTTGGTAGCTGGTATGATCCTAAATATATGGGTGTTAGTGCGCTACGTGTGATTAATGACGATACGGTTGCCGCACATAATGGTTTTGGTACCCATCCCCATGACAATATGGAGATCCTAACCTGTGTACTCGATGGTACGATTTCACATAAAGACAGCATGGGAAATGAAGGACAAATCAATGCTGGTGAATGGCAGTTGATGAGTGCAGGTACGGGTGTAACCCATAGTGAAATGAATAAGCATGATAAAGCCGTGCATTTATTACAGATTTGGATTCAACCGAATGTGCAAGATGCTGAGCCAACTTATCAGCAAATTTTGCTCAATCCTAAAGATCATCCAAACCAATGGCATTTAATTGCTGGCGATGAATCTGCACCCATGTTGATTCGTCAAGATGCTGAAGTGAAAACTGCGGTGATTGAGAAAGATCAACATTTAGAGATTGCAGCACAAAAGAAAGTAAATTATGTACATGTGATTTCGGGTGAAGTAATGATTGCTGATCATTTGGTTAAAGCGGGCGATGCTTTGCTGTTTGATGAAACTGCAACTGTTACCGCACGACAAGACAGCCAAATGATTTGGTTTGATTTACCGTAACCCACTGTTCTAAGTTGTAGACATTAAAAAAGCCCGATTTACGGGCTTTTCTACAACCTTGAACATTTTTAAAAACGATCAGAATCGTTTCGTTCGTTGTTAGCTGTTATATACGGGTTTGTCATATCTTTGTTCATTTAGGCAAGATCACTCTTGAATCCCAAATAGTATATGACTTCCGTATTGTTTAAATTATCACCATTTTCAATTCGGGTCAAGGGGTTTGGAATATCACTGACATTCTAAAAAGCTAAGCAATAAAAAGACTGATAAGTTTTAACCTATCAGTCTTTTTTAAATCTTGGTAGGTATAAGCAGACTCGAACTGCTGACCTCTACGATGTCAAGATTGCGTCAAAAGCGATCTAATCAATTGAATAATAATAAAATAATGCTCATTTTTCACCTAAAAATCAGGTCAAAAACTGCTTACCTAACTTCAATAAAATCAGTCATTTAGAAATTCATTCCCCGAAAGTTTTTCGAGCGTTTTTTGATCAAAAATTAAAGTTAGCTCTATAAATTTCTGGGAAGAAATTACAGTAATTTTAACCTTTCATTTATGGTTAAATTCCATTGATGAGCATCCAACTTTCTGCGTAATGCTGCTTTCTCAGATTCATCTACATAACCCCAAGCGACGAATGAACCATCTATGAAATAGTCGTGTACGGATGAGGCAATATTCGGGTTAATTTTACGGATAGCATCACCGTACTCTTTCCACCACTGGCGACACCAAATCATGCAATGTGCTAAAGCGATCATATTCATGTCTGCCGTTCTATGCTCTCTGTGGCTAAACAGAGCAATCAGATGATGAACGTATTCAACTGCTACAGGGATCTGATCAAGTGAGATCTCATCTATGCCTTTCACACTAAAGCGTTGGTGTATGAGTTTGTAGGCATCGGAAAAGTTAAGATGTTTTGATTTAGCCACAAGCATATTTACTGCATCGTTTAAAACCACACGTTCAGTTTTATGGTTCTTGGTTTTAGGCTGCACTTCCCTATCCAAAATATCTAAAACCCATTTACGGAATTCTTTAGCGTCTGGCGTACGGGCAAACATAGCAATTAGATGTGCACCACGGAGTGAAAAAATCCGTAACCTCAAATTGAGGTTCTGAGGATTCTCAATTAAGCGAGTCATTGAAGTAGAAAATTCTTCTTCTTTTCTTTTGAAGATCTGATTAATTTTATCTGTACGTGAATAGCCTAATACCTCAGCTAGTTCAGCGGCTGTTAACCAAATTTGGTCATCACTTTGTTGTACAGGATGAAATTGTATTGCGTTAAATGTTAGACTACTCATGTCTTATCTCCAAAGTTGAGACAGAAGCCCCTTGTCCGCCAAGATTCAGGGGCTTCTTTGTTTTCATTAACTATTTGTCTGTTGTTGTTTAAGCCACTCTTCAACAATAAAATTCAAATGAGCTGTTACCGAGCGTTTATTCTCATCTGCATTTCTTTTAAGTTCATCAACCAATTTTTGTGGCATACGAACATTAACTTGTTTATCTTGTCTCGCCATAACGAATCACCAGTAAAGCACCGTGATTCAATTAAAGCACAGTGCTTTATTGCTGTAAAGCACTGTGATTCATTACTATCTAAAATTAACTTAAGTTAGTTTTTAGGAACAATATGGCCCGTAACGATCCGCAGATGAATTTACGTGTTCCAATGGAACTTAAGGAAAGAATTGAAAAAGCAGCTTTGGACAATGGTCGAACCATTACTGCTGAAGCAGTTTTTAGACTT
Organism: Acinetobacter sp. 2JN-4; assembly: GCF_003687745.1. Classification (NCBI taxonomy): domain Bacteria; kingdom Pseudomonadati; phylum Pseudomonadota; class Gammaproteobacteria; order Moraxellales; family Moraxellaceae; genus Acinetobacter; species Acinetobacter sp. 2JN-4. Next base: position 23,020 of record NZ_RDNY01000015.1, read on the forward strand.
GAAAATAGCTTTGAGCAAGGATTTGATAATCTAAAAAATGTGCCTACTGAGGGGCTAATGAAAGAATTAGCAAAGCGTTTAGATGGTTTTAGTGTGGTAGTTAATCAAAAGTGATGAAGACTAAATTTGGTTTGTTTTTTGGGGCAAAGCTAAGTTAGCTTTAAAATATAGATTTGGGGAAATTATGACTGAAGACACAAAAATTAAAGCAGAGTGTTTAGATTGTAAAAGACAAACTAATCATCAAGTAATTGCAACCAAATTACATGCCCCATTTAGTCCACATGAATACCATGACGGAAAAGAATACTCAATTATACAGTGTTTAGGGTGCGATCAATTTTCTTTCTTAAAAACTTACCATGATTATGAAGCTAGGTACGCCATAGACTGGGAACAAGACGAATTTGATCATGTCAGAATTTATACTAACTTTTATCCTGATGCTTCTGAAGTTCTTAATAAATATAGGATATCTTTACCCGAAAATTTATATACCATTTATGAAGAAACAAAAGTTGCCTTTACTCAAAATCTTGATATTTTTACAGCAATAGGTATCAGATCAATTATTGAAGGTATATGTAAAGATAAAAAAGTTACTGGGAGAGATCTTGAAAAAAAAATTTCAAATTTAAAAAACCTTGGTGATATTTCCAAGCGCGATGTCGACCTACTACATAGTTTAAGGTTTTTAGGAAATGATGCAGTCCATGCGTTAATTAAACCGGAAAGAAATGATATTATTGTTGCTTTTAATATTATAGAGCATCTTATTCAAGCCATTTATTTAATGCCTAAAGAATTAAAAAGAACTAATTTTAAAATTCATCTAGATGAATATAGTAAGTTTGAAGAATTCATCATGGAAATGATTAGAAATCATATTAGTTTCGATTTTAGCTACAATTACTCTATTAAGAAACTAATTAGTCCTCGTGGTAAAATACCTTATGATAAATTTGGTGAGTTTGAGCAAAAGCTTAACTCAAGGATAAAATCTGGAGAGTTAGATTGGATAGAAATCACTCAAAATGAAAATCAATCAGATTCAATTCAAAATAATAATGAAACCTTTTATAAAATTAATAAAGTACCTTAAGGTGCTTTTTTTATATTCTGCCACAACATACTTTCCATTTGCTCTACATCCTTAAGGTCTACAAATTTGTATCTATAGTCTCTACTGGCTAAAGTGGTTTTATCAACTAAAACTAAGGTGTCTGATACTTTCTCGACTAGATACCACTCAGTAGAATCATCTTTTAAGACTATTTTATTTGAAGCTTTAGTAGGAAATTCAAAATTTTTACTAAAACCATTCACAGCAGGAGCAACGACTAACACCATAAATATACATACAGACTTTACTACTAGACTCTTAGTAAGATTAAAGAAAATTAATGTATTCAAAAAGATTAATTTCAGTATTAAATCAAAGAATGTCATATCGAAGATGGGAAGATAATGAGTCCCAATGCAAATCCAATTAGCTATTAAAATAACTTTCCAAGTTACTTTTTCCAAAATATTAAATTTCATTATGGAATAACCATACAATGAAACTAATGCAAACAATATTGACGAGTAAGAACTTAACGCTAATTCTGTATAACTAAAAGAACTGATTAGAAACTGAAGATCAAAAGCTAATAGATAACCAATTTTATAAAAAACCCCTATAATCAGTGGAATGATAGTTATTATTGGGATGTAAGTTAGTAGATCATTTTCTTCTATTTTATTCATTTTCTTAATTCAGGTAGTTCAACTTTTAGTCGTATCAAAAGGCTGGCATATTGCCTCATTAAATTTTCGCTCTACATCTTTTGTCATTTTTGCACACTCATTTGCTAGTTATTAATGATCATTAAAGTCAAGACCAAGTTTCTAAACCTTGACTAAAATATAAATATTAAAGAATTTTAATTTACTATAAAGCCAAAATTTATATAATTATCCCAACTTTTCACAATACTTTGCTCACTTCTATCAAATGTCGCCAATAGATTTGATTTAAAATTTTTATGTTGCGTATGATTTTGGTCTAATTCATCAGTTGTATATTCAACGTAATAGTATTTTAGTAAGTAAGGTAATCCAGAGTTAGATTCTCTATAGCCCGATGCATACTGATCTGCAAATTTTGGTAAGTCTTTAAAGTCATAAGGCTCTTGATGAAATGAATGTACACTTTCAGCATACTCTCTTAACAATTCAATGAACTTAGTTAAAAAATCCTTATCACTCAATCTATTAGGATTTAAAGATTTTTGCTCCATAGCAAGAAAAATGAATGCGATTATTGGTGAAATGAAATGATGAAAATTACTTATTAGAGCAATTTTTTGTAAAATCCTGATCAAATCTCTAGAGTTCAGATTAAATACTTTTGATAATAGCAATATATCACTATTATTTATTCTTAAATTAAATTTTTGAGTATAATTTAAAATAACCTCTCTGTAGTAATCATGATTACGCTTGGGAAACTTAATATTTAAATCAATAAATTTCTCCAAATAACTATTTGCGGACTTAAATCCATAAAAACTATTGATCGACTCTTCTAACTGATTTTTATTTGTTGAAAGAACAAAGACAATATTAGGAATATCAAAAAAATGTTTGATTCTTTCAATCAGCTTGATAGAAAACTCAGGCTTACAACGATCTAGTTCATCTACAATAAATACTAAAGGTGTTTCTAAATCTTTAACAAGATTGGTCAATGCTTCTTTAAAATACTTCAGTTCATTTTTATTAGTATTATAATCTTCGACTAATCCAGTCAGGTGTTCCTTTAAACTATCTTCTAACAATTCTCCTGCCTTTTCACCAACCTCTCCAGCAGCATCCTTAGCTGTTGTAAAAGTTTCCTGAGCAATCTTACCAAAATATCCTGCTCCCATCACAGTCATCGCTAACGACCAAATAAGCATAGGTAAATTTGGCAACACAGCATGATAAGCATTAATAAATTTTTCTTTAAATTTAGCAGCAACTGTTTTATCAGCATCCACCGTATTCAGGATTTCCATAGATAGAATGAGAAATGGATCCTCCATAAAATCATGTGCAAAAGCATCAATATAGATAACCTTATGTCCTTTCTCTTCTAAATCTGCTTTCCAGTTTTTTACAAACCATGTTTTACCCGCTCCCCATTCGGCATCTAAAGCAATTGTAGCCCCACATTGCAAGTTAGAGACAAAGCCAGTTAACCTCTCTCCTAGTTTCGCTCGCCCCCATAAATCGCCTTTGAACGGTTCGGTAATTGCTTCTTCACGATCTTTAATAAAATTAGTATTTCTATTCATTTCTATAAATATTTGAAATTAAAAATTAAAGTATATTATTAATTTTTAAAAGGTCAATTTTAATAATGCTCTACCCGTGTTTATGTTGTGGTTACTTAACCAGAGGTGAACCATCAAACGATGACTATGATATCTGCCCTGTGTGCTTTTGGGAGAATGATCCCGTACAAGCAGAAGATCATGATTACGGCGGTGGTGCAAACGTGCCTTCACTTAACCAAGCCCGCGAAAACTTTAAAAAGTATGGATCAAAGGAAGAACGGTTTATTAAGAATGTGAGAAAACCACGGGATGAGGAGATTCCAAAGGGTTAAGCATTTGTAATTAAGTTTGATGTTACCTTTGCAATAAAAATACATAAAAGTCCGTTCACCCTAGACTCTCTTTGCTACCATGTTGCCAAAATAAAATATATCGAGGGCGTTAATTTTGGCAACACCATACATAGTAGTTGGTTGCCCCACAACGGGCGGCGGTAAAGTCATTACTGGAAGCAGCTTTTTTTTAATTGAAGGTATTCCTATTGCTTGTGTAGGTGATACAGCCACCTGCCCTAAACATCAAACTGTTGCAACAATTATAACTGGCGATCCACACATGCAAGTGATGGGTAAAATGGCAGCAAGAGTTAATGACTCGTTATCTTGTGGCTGTAAGCTATTGCCTAAACAGAATCTTGTTGTTCAAGATAATGGTGGTGGTAGTTCAAGTACGTCTAGCTCAACCTCAAATAATACCCTCTCAAATTTAATCCCAACTTTGACAAATTATTCCCATAGATTTCAGATTATCGATGACTTTGATCAGACTCCTTTAGGAAATGTACTTTATGAAGTGGTTACTCCAACTAAGCGCATTGAGGGAATTACTGATAAAGATGGATATACAGAAATTATTGAAGATGTGGAAGCTTCAAATATAACTATTAATATCTTGTGTGATGAGGACCATGAGCATGAACACTAAAAATATTATTCATACACACACTACCCAGTTAAGTGCAAAAAAGAATCAAGTTAGAACAAGCCAAGTTGCCATAAAGCATAAACGTCTCTTAACTTCAGGTGAGATTGACATGTGTAGAAGGATCTTTAAAGATTCTATTGATTACTCAAAAGTTCTCATAAAAAGAAGTTCAACATGGAGTGTGCCAGGATTAACAGGAAATACTTTTTCACCCATGGGGACCATCAATCTAACAAGTAGTTTATTCGATCAATTCCCTGACTTTAGCAACTGTCAGAATGATTATTCAGCAGAACATCACTTTATTCATGAAATGACGCATATTTGGCAATATCAATTAGGTGGTGGAGTTAGACATATTGGACAAGCTGCGATGCTATTTCGACAGGGTGGCTACATATGTAGTAGTATAAGTCCAGACTATGGCGATGATTATACAGCTTACTATACTGATTTAACTGGTAAACACGTTGATCGTAAGTTTCATGAATTTAACTTAGAACAACAAGGTCGAATCATTGAGTTATGGCATGATGCTGTTTATATGCAACATAAATCCCCCAAAAGACGACATCACATTCAAAGCAGAAAATTACTAGGTTACGTAGAGAGAACTTTAAGAGAATTTCTGCTGAATCCATCCGATAAAAAACATTTACCACAATCTCAAATAGTAGATAAACCATGAGAATATTAGGATTATTTATTTTATTTTTATCAAGTCATGCTTTCTCAAACCAATTGCATGAACAACTATATCTATCAAAAACTCAAAACTCTTTGTGTCTTTACACAAATAATCCCAACTCTGAATTACGGGATGACAATATTGCACTTATAAATTTAGGTATACCCGGCAGTAATGCTCGATCTGTTTCAGAAGTTGTTGTTGATAACCTTAAAACCTCTCCTCGATATAAATCAGATTGCTTACTATTTTCATTAAAAGATGTTAAAGAATCGGGACCATATTCGCTCGTCTTAGATATGGACAAGACATATGCTGCAAACTTCTGTCTTGTGGTTGATGATAAGAAAAATACATCTATTCATAAACTAGGTAGCCAATTACAGTGTCAACAATCTGAGTACAAAAATCCTTTTAGCATTTCATTAGAAATCAAAAAAATTCTTTATAAAATTAAGAGTTTTTTTAGTTCGCACTTCAATGAATAAAATTCAGCATGAAATATTACATTTTTATGACAGGCAGTCCTTATAAAAATGTTTAAATTCATGTAGATATTCTACTTAATTTGCCCTATTCTTCAATGAACTCTTAAAAGTGAAGCATTTTTGAAATGAGTGAAACAAGTCTTCTAAATGAATTAAATGCAACTATTGAATACTATGTCAATAGAAATGGATACCAACCCACGCGGATTATTTTAGGATATAAAGCGTATTCAAGCCTCATGAAAGACAAGACTTTTGCAGATGAAGTAAACAATTCCGCAGTTAATCCAAATAAACGTAAATATAAAAAATTAAAAATAAAAGTGACCAAAGATGACTATCAACTAGAACTTGAATGACCATTGATACGAATAAAGCCCTCATCAGAGGGCTTTGACACATATCCCGACATGAATATTGTTATTGATCGTATGTGCTGAACATCCTGACAGTAAGCACAAAACTAAAACGCTCACAATCAATGATGACCATGAGCGTTTACAGTGATGAACTACTTTATTATACGATTCGATTGTTGATCCAGCCATAGAAGAATTGCTCCTGTGTAGGGTTACGTTCGCATATTTCGATATAGCGTTGACCTTGCATGATGTTGAGCACTCGAATTAAGACCTTTTCACCCTCTTTACCACGTTTGGCCATAAAGGTTTTCAGTGCATTCAAAGTGGCTGGTCCGTAAATCCCATCAATAACTAAATCTGGCCATCCGCCTTTACCTTGATTATTCAAAAGATTCAAAGCTCGTTGCAGTAATGGCTTTGCAAAGCCAGCCCCACAGTTCACACCTGTATCGAGTAGTTCTTCAGCCACGGCGGCACTGATCGTATTTACTTGATCAAATCGTGGCGAGATCCAATACTGTTTTCGATAAATGCCTTTGGCCACATCCAATGGTAGATCTCGCATGTGACCTTTAAAGCCACTCGCACGTGCGACCGCTTCGGTGATTCCAAACTTGGTCGCTCCTCCCCGATCGGCAGGATTATTCACATAACCACCTTCACGTTTAATTAACTCTTCAAGATATTGTTCAATGTTCATTTTTACTTTCCTTTAGACGTAAAAAAACCGCCTGAATTGGCGGTCTAATGTTTAAATCACTAAATTATTTAATTAACTTCTATCAATAAACTCTAAGTACCCTCTGCCTTGCAAATCATTGCCTTTAAACATTCCTTGCCACTTGTAGGAACTAACAAAACCTGCCGCTAGACCATAGCAATACGGCGTATCTACTTCGGCAAAGATCTCTAAAATCTTCTCACCGTTATGATGTGCAACCCATTTAAATGTGTCGGGTACATTCATGCTGTATCCATCAGGGGTGACCTGAGGTTCAGTCTGATTCTTTGTAACTTCAAATAGCACATCACCATTAAATTGACTTGAAGTACCATCGATATGACGGTAATAAACTGATGTCAATATCGGTTTATCCTCGTAACAGATAAATGCAAGTAACAATTGTTGATTTTCATCTAAGTTGACTACTTGATAGCTGAAAATCTTTACAGGAAGTTGGATATGCTTAACAAGCAATTGGTTTTTCAGCATTGAAGTTGCGACGGCTTTCCAAGACTCCAGTGTACAAAGCCCTTGTATTTCTACTGTTTCCCCCTTCTGAACCATTCGTCCTTCGTAATGCATCAATACACTAAAATGCTTGTACAGCGGACTATAAGCAAACCACGTAACTGCTTTAGTAGGTTTCAGTTTCACCTCAAGCTGAAGATCATCTCTATTCGTAGTGAGAAGATATCCATCTTCACACTCTTTAAAAAAAGTATCATTCTTGAAATTGACCGAGAATGGATCTTTACTAAATTCTATATCGTCAATTATTGAATAAATTTTAAATGCTTCCTCAGTCGACGATAAGGCTGTGCCATGAACTAGTGAGGCTGTGTCACCTTTTCCTCTATTCGATATTTGATACTCAGTGTCAGTTATTGGAAAACCAACATAACCAATCACAGATGCCCAAGACAAATATCGATAAGGTTCAGGCAGGTCAGGTATCATTACGCCATAATGAGTACTTCCATAACGCTTATATTCAGTATGTGGACTCAAATCATATTCTTTGGGAAGTAACTCCTGTCTATCTGGTGTAACCGCACCCAAAAAGTCACCAGATATTTCTGCTAACTTTTGATTAATCTTATCTTTAAGACCTTTATTTTTTGAATGGCTTGAAACTGGCATAAAAGCTTGACCTCATAGTTAAGTTTAAAAGCAAACAGTAAGTTCCATATTAGAACCTACTGTTTGTAATTTGAATGTTAATAGAGGTCATCAGCTTTTTTTTTACACCAATCAAAAGTTATCTTTATAGTTTTTCATTTCTTTAGCTACGTCGAAGATTGTTGCATCTTCTCTAGCATTCACGTAGTTGAACGTCCAGCGAATGATGGCCCAGAAAGGTAAACCTGCAGCAAAGAAAATGCCCCCTATTGCACATAGACCCGACCAAGTTAAAAGGTAATCATGCAATTCGAAGTGCTGAATTAAGAATCCACCACCGGCAATACTCCCCACCACCGTAGTGATTAAACTCACGACCCATTCACTGCGTGTACGAGGCATTCGAGTCATAATGACAACCAAATAACCCAAAACCACCGCTATAGCCGCAATAGCCATCAAAAACCACATACCATAAACTTTAATTACAGTTGCAACCCCGACACCGCTACTCATAGGCTCTGCCATTTTTCATTTCTCCAGATGTAAAAAAACCGCCTTTTGGCGGCTATTGATTCAGACATAGTCTTTATCATTTAAATAATATTGATCAGTGTAGTTTATTGCAGTGATTGAAGACTCAGCACCGCCACCAGACTTTTCAGTAATCAAAAATAGATCTCGCTTGCTATGCGTGTCGGTCGTAACCAGATAGGTTGAACAACTGATATTCCCCTCGTACTCAATGACAAGCTGCGAAGTTGGTGCACGTGCTAATAAGACTTCTCGCTCACTATCTCCTTGTGTCACCTGAACAACGTCCACTTGGCCATTTGGCAATTGAAGATGAACGACATAACTTTCATCTTGTTCTAGTACACACGGCTGTGACAACGTTAAATACAGTCCATCTTGATCAATGACAGATCCTGAACTAATCAGCATCGGACGCGTATCATCAGCAACAAGAATTAAGTCATTCCGAGTGACGAGATCCGCTTCACTATATGCCGAAAATTCAACGGTCTTCTTCTGATAAAGCAACTTGTTCAAAGCCCGATGCGCTAAAAGCATCGCTTGCTGAAGATTGGTAATGCCTTTAATTTCCAATTCTCGCGCATTGACCACATTATCATTTGGCAACTTGATTTCAGATTCAGACCAAGAATCAGTCGGATCGACCCATTTGAGTTTTACCCCGTCATAGTCTTTGTTTACACCAAAATTGACAGAACGCTTCTCGCTTTCAGGTTTTTTATTCCTGTGATTGAACAATAAAGTCGGTACTTGTTGCGGCTTTTCAAATACAAAGAAAACTTTGTTTGATTCACGGCGTGCATCACAAAATACGGCATTCGCAATCGTTGTAAGTGTCTCTTCATAAGACATCTTTGCATCATCAAATGTATAGTTGAACTGAATCGGCACGCCAAAGTAACTATCAATTTCATCAGCCACTGCATAGAGATTAGCGACATCAAGCGTGCTTATATCTCTACGCCCAATCAATTCATCGGTCGTAATCGCACAAACAATATCAGCAAAATTACTTGTCGGGATTCTCGCTACTGACTTAAAGCCAGTTCGATATGTAAAAAGCTTACGTGTGGCGATACAATTCAACATGCGGTTTTTAACGCTTGTTGCTTCATTGGTACCGATGGTTTTAGTGCGTACGATCGTTACATCGTTATAAATGAGCTTGTTTGATACTGAGCATGCGTAAACTGATTTGAGTTTCAAATCACGAAGTCGCTGCTGTACTTCATTTCGCCATTGTTCAGGTGCTTTCTTAACTCTAAACCGCACACCATCCGCAAATGTTGATGCAAGCGGAATACGACTCGATACACCAAACCCCACTGTGGTATTGTCTTGCACTCTATGCGTATGCGTGAATACTGGGCCAGTTGGCAAACCATTTGATATTTCTTGGTATTCTATTGTGTAATCAACAATATCAGTGTGTCGTTGGCCTTTCTTGCGAATGACTTGCAAACCTTGTGGCAGATAGAAGTTAAAAATCAACTCTTTAATATCGTTGTAATCAATATAAAACCAACCCAGCCAGCTCGACACGATCTTTTTAATATCCATGTCCACTTGACCTAGCGTAATGCTTTGCAACTTATCCCATTCAAGTTGTAAGGCCGTTGGAACTTCTAGATCGATGTAGTTAATCCCGACATCTAAAATAGATGGATATTCACCACCCAAGTCGATTGAATCAGCATTGTTTTGTAAAATCCCAGAAAAGAAAGCAGACTTTTCATCTAGATCTACAATCAATGACCAATTTGAGTTTACGTTCTCGGGATTAACCAGATTACAGATATACCCATCTACAACCGGGGCAATACTCGATACTTGGTAATTTCCGGATAAGTTCAAGTCATCAAGCATCAATGAGGTAATCAGCAGGGATTTGTAATTCAAGTTATGCAAGACATCGGTCGTTTGAATATGCAATTCGCCTGTACTTTTGGGTACACAATTCGCTGATACACTCAGATCTGCAACACCGACTGTATCCATACTCAATAAAATTGAGTTACCAATTTGAAAATAATCACGCATATCAACGGATGAATTGAGTGATTGCAGCCGATTGGGATAGAGCGCTGTGAGCTGAAAATCGACATCACTATTTGTAATGTCTTCAGTACCTTCATTGACAGTCTGGCCGTTGATCGCAGTACAAGATTTAGCGACTAATGGATTATCTGTAAAATCTTCACCAATCTTGATTTGTGGTGTACCGATAAGACTGGTATTTGGTTCATAGATTGAACATGCTGATCCTGCAATTGTAGATAAAGTGGTGTCACCGTCTTTAATGTCTTGAATGTGATAAAAACCACAACCTAAACACATCAATGATTCTTCAACTTCTTGCTTATTTACATAATAAACAAAGCTTGGTGCAATCAGATCAGGAATAGATTTTATCTTTCCAAATGGGTCCGCAACACGTTGGCCAATCCGCTGTTTATTTTCACGACTGGTTAAATCATTATTGCTTGAACCTTTATCTTGAGCATTGCTGCTTAAAGTCGGCACAGTCACTAAAGCATTAACAATAGAACCAAATATTTTAACGACAACATAGTTCACTGCTGAAATGATGTCACCAGCATGACAAACAATATGAAATTGATCCTCTGGTCCAGCATCTAACAATTTTAATGCAGTGACTTTATCAATAGGGGTAACTTCATTTTCAGGACAAGGCGTATTTTTATAAATTCGTGCTTGTGTAAATTTCGCTTTAATTTCAAGAAATCGCTTTAAAACATTATCTGTCTGCTCAATCGTGATCGTACTTGCATCGAGCGGATCTTCATAAATCTGTAAGTGGCTCATAGTATCTAAACCTTGTGTAGAAACATTTCATGCTGTTTAGTGATAGATATTGAGTGCCCGACTCATTCAAGTGCAAAACCTTGCCGCAATAAAAAAGCCCCACATGGTTGTTACCAGTGAGGCTTGTCATAAGGACAATGCATCCTTGTCGCGGTTCTTTCAGTCGCTTGTTTTGAATGACTGTCTGTCTTGATGTTTGAATGGAATCATTTAGCGATGCAGTCAAACCAATAAAGCTTTTTGAATAATCTTGACCTATCAACTGTCTTGCAGCATCAATCACGAAATGAACACAATGATAATTCTTAACGTTGTATTGCATTTCAAATAATGAAAGCAATTGCAGATTAAAATCTCTCATTCGCTGTACTCACTATTTATGTATTTTCCACAGCACTTGAAAGCCGGGTTACATCGACATCACTCAAAGTCATTTCGATAACTTTTCCGCTTTTAAACGTGAAAATAACATCATAGTTTGACTCAGATCCACGGCTACTACGGAAACGTCGCTCAATATTTGAGATGTCTTTTAGATCAATCATGTAGTCAACTGAGTGAATGCTATCGTGAAATTCAATCATTTCTTTACCTCATTAGTAAAAGCCAACCAAGGTCGGAAAATTCTCTTTTGTGAACAACAATCCAGTACCAACCTCATTAAGCTGCTCTGCTTCAGCTTCAAATGTTGTTCCTTGATAGTCGTTGCTCTGACTTGTGACTTCTAAGTGATCAATCTGCAAAATTGGATTTGATAAATCAATGCTTGAATACGCTCGATAAGTAACTTGCGGTCGCTCAAGTGATACTTGCTCAATAATTTGATCAACAAGACCAGGAATGACTTTGCCCAAATCCCCGACCGTTATCGCTAACTTCTGATCAAGATCATCACTGACGCTGCCCCGATCAATCTTCAATACTGCATATTCATAGAAAGTGGGCTGGCTGTCTTGAATAACAGTCACTCCCTCAGAAACGTTGGTCACATAGCGTAAAGGCTTTGGCCACAAACTATGTTTAATCTCGATACACTCAATCAAATAGGCGTTATCTGGACCGTATAAAAAACTCTCAAGCTCTGACATTCCGTGACTCCGCTATCATTTTAATTGCAGACTTATCAAGATCATTATTCAATATAAATAACTGAGCACTCACCTTGAATACAGCTCCACTTTTCGTCATCGAAACGCTGTCATGTACAAAGTGTGCTAGATACTGGGTAAGTGGACGTTGATCTAGAACAAGATCAATATAGAACGGCTTACGTTTATGCTGCCAAATCCTAAAAAATGACATGAAATAATCGAAATCTTTTTCTTTCAGATTGAGAACGATCGACACCACATTCTCTATATTTTCAAATTGGGTTCTCAAAGCATCTTCATTTAGTCCTTCAGCTTTGATGACGCTATTTCCGAATTGAACACTATAAGATGCCTGCAGTGGACACAGATCCAGATAATCAAAACGTAATTCTTTATTTCGAGCATCGACATACATCTGATCTAAAAATAGATCAAAACCATTCATAATCTTTGTAGCAAATCCAAATCTATTGTTGGCCATCATCCCGATTTGTATGAGTACTTGTCCTGCGCCCAGCTCATACTCAATTTGATAACGATCTCGTTGTAATCGAATACAAAGTTGCTCGGCTTTGATATATGCAAAAATCACATCTGCATTTGCTGATTGAAATTCTCGTCGCTCATCTAATGCAAGCTGTGGTGTTATGATGGTATTACCAAAACTCGTTATGACTTGCTCTCCAACAGATGTGTCATACCACCATAAAAACACTTCATCATTGATAACATAGGTCGCAACTGGGCGCATACTCAAATCAAATGCAAAACTTAATGCTGTCACATCATCGACAGTGATTAGGTCGTGTATCACTTGATCAGCTTTTGCTTTAATAACCCCACTTTCGTAGAAACAAGTCCACAATTTGGCTTGCAAACCCTGCGATGCATCATATAAATCACTACCGCCCCATTCGTAATCAATAAGTTCATCAATACGATTGGGCACTAAAAAAGCAGCGTAAACACTGCCATCAGATAATTCGTTGTCAGGCATCATGGTTCATAACGCCCCCACGTCAACATGAAATTATGTTCAAGTGTTTGAGTATTATCTTTTGAAATTGGCGGATTATATTCAAATTTCCAATCTCCCAATCTTGATTTAACACTAATTACTTTATGTAAGCCCAGGGCTTGGGTTATCGTAAATGGTAATTTGTAAACACATGATTTCAAAGATGGATATGAATTATTCCCCGCACTACCATGTGTATCTACAATAGTTGTTCCCGTTACATTTTGACTTATTGAATTAAGCAATGCATCTCCAGCTCTCACACGAATTGTATTCGTCATATTATTGATGCCATCAGCCAATCTAACGGCTGTAGCAAATAATTCATACGAACCACTATGAATCAAATCTATAAACATATTTGGTCTGACAGTGACTGTGTGTGTTGAGATCGTATCGCCATCTTCATTTTTTAAATCGACATCAGATACAACATCGTTCAGATTTGGATAAATACGCAACTCAGTGAGTATGTCTAAAAATTCATTTGCTTTGACAGTGATGGTTGTGGGATTTCCATTCGAATCTTTTATCAATGATCTATTCCAGCAAGAATTATCAGCCCAACCCATCGCAATCTCTGACAAATTACCTGCTGCGGCACCTTGAGCAAATCTAAACGTCGTTTTTAAAGAATAATAATATGGCAAGTTAGTCAGCTGTCTTGTTGAAGCGTGTTCTGTCCTTGTTGTTGTACTTGCGACAAAATTATCAAGACTTGTTTGAGTAATAAGTGGTGTGCTATTTCCACTACCGACCATTACTCGATTAATCCAAGCTCCCTGTGACATACGATCTAGTCCTGCATTAAGCACTAGATTTGGAAACCAGTCAGTAAGTTCTGTTTCTTTCCTCGTAGTAGTATCTACAGCTACGCATTTAAAATAAGCTTGTACGCCAATTTTTACATTTAACATTTATCCACCTTTAACAGGGTTTAATACAGTAAGTTGAGTTTGGAATGACTCAATTTCAGTATCTTGAGACAGTAATAAGATTTCTCGTTTTAGATTAAGTACCGAAAATTGCGTTTGTAGGGACTCCACATCTGTTGTAATTGACGAATAGATCACTGAGTCAACACGTACAGGGCTTAGCACCTCAAACTGTGTTTGAAGGAGTTCTAGTTCTGTTGTGATTGATGAATAAACTACTGCGTCAACACGCACAGGACTCAAAACTTCAAATTGAGTTTGTAGTGATTCGTCCAACTCTGTTGACTTGTACACTGTATGCAAAACTGGACTCAGAACATTGAACTGAGTTTTTAAATCTTCGCCAAAGAACACTGGGTAAGGCTTTGAAGTCAGAATCTGCACTTCCGAAGTCGCAACAATAAGTTGCGCCGAGACTTTAAAAATCTTTCCGTTTAACTCATTAAATGAGAAAGAATCAGGCACAAACTGAGCTATATATTCTCTAAATTCACTGTCTTCAATAATTAAAGACATTAAAAAAGGCAGCGGGTTAAGCTGCCAATTTAGATAAAATGCCCTGAAATATATGAAGTCATCTTCACGAAGTGTAAAGGCCACATCGACCAAATGCTTTTTAGCGTTTTTAGTTTGAACATATCGACTAAACCCACCTCTTAATGCTATTCGTTCAACTGATGTGCCGTATTTGACTGAATAACTTGATTGAAGTGGGCAAAGATCGAGTTTATTCATCGTACACGCCCCACATTAAAGTTATTCCGGATCTGCTTGGATTCAAATGAGTTCGCTTGATTTAAATTGCTGAACGCTTGTTTAACAAATTTCTCCACCACATCAATTGTCACATTGCCATTTCCATCACGACTTTCATTAGCAGTGTAGCCAGATGGCACATTGATAATGACATTCACACCATCACCACGCCGATCACCTTGGCTTGATGTTGATAAGAAACGTTCATTACCAATTAAGCCGCCTGTTGCAAATTTTTGCGGCAACATACCAGTACGATTAATATAATCAAGATTAGCCAAACCTAATTTTTCAACAGCAGCAGCACGAAGCATATATTCACCATTGGATGCCCAAATCGGAATATCATCACTTGTACTAGTTCCCTTACCAGTAATATGCCCACCAGTGGCAAAGCCCTGTAAATTCATTGATCTAATTTGTGCGGCCTGACCAAGTTGAACTGCTAAAGCACCACCAGCAACAACTGGCGCAATATATGGACCTATCATTGGAATTGCTGAAACAGAGTTATACACATTCGAGAACGTTTCAGGTGCATTCAAAATTACTTTGGAAAGTGCAAACATCTTGGATGCAATAAACATGGCTTTATAACCAGCGGATTGTTTACCAAGTAAGCTTCCCATCAGATCTGCCATTCCAGCAGTTGTATTCGCTGCATCTTGCAAACCTAACGCTGCTTTAGCTCGATAATACTGACTTTCACTTTCAAGCATTTTTTGCTGATACTCTTCTTGAGTAATCAACTGCCAGTCCAGCGCTGCCTGAAATGCTTCAGTACGTTGGGCCGCTGCTTCCTCGTGTGAAGTATCAATACCTGACGCATTCAACATCCCATACAATGCTGCATCCCGCCCTTGAGCTTGATCCATGCTTTCTGTTATGCGAGATGCATCGATTAATGCTTGACGTTCCTCTTTGCTAAGCTGGCTATTTAATATGATCTGCTGACGTTCAAATTCATATTTAGCTGACATATTTTGCATGTCAGTTTGAAATGCTTGTGATGCATCGTTTAGACGCATGTTCTGCTCAAGCCTCAACCAAGCCATTGCTCGAGTATATTTTTCTTGTAGTGCATTCAAATACTGTTGTTTTTCAGCAGTATATATATCTGTTCGATTTGCGATGATTTGCTGATCAATAATAAATGTTGCTTTGACTTTTGCTTCTTCATTTACCTTATGTTCCTGAAGTTCAAAAGCCTGCTTCATCTTATAAAGAACTTGCTCATCTTCAAATCTAGCTTTTGCAGCAGATAAAAATTGACTACGTAATGCTGGAGAGAAATTGGCATCGTTAATATCTGCTAGCACTCTTTCGTAATCAATTTTCATTCGTTGAAGATCAGTGGAAAACTCATAACCTAATGATTTTCGAATTTGAGCTTGTTCTTCAAGAAGTCTATTTAAGTCTGTTTGGGCTTTTGAATTTTTTTTAGTGGCATCACTAGATTTATTCTGTTTATCAACCCATTCATCAAGACCGTTAGTTACACCAGATTGAGTTTTAGATAACTCTTTCAAGCTAGCCATTTGTTTTGCTGTTGAAGCGTCATTGCCTTCCCACATTTTATCCATGCGTTCAGCCGCACCGATTACAGTATTATGTAGATCCGACTTTATTTCCGTTGTAAGTGCACCAATTTCTTTTCTAGCATCATAAGCAGCTTTAACCAATCCGATTGGATTCATTTCATACCAATTAGCTTCACTAAAAATCGCTCCACCAACAGCAGCCATTCCACCCAGTGTTTTACCTACTAGCTGAATCGCTGTCACCGCACCAATCGCTACAGATGCAACACCTTTCAACGATTTTGCGACACCATCTGCAACTTCGGTAAATTGCAGACCTTGTTCTGAGCCACTAAAGAATGCTCCTGCTATATCTACAAAAGCAGGAATAACAGCTTGCATAAGTTGATTTTTTGCTCCACGCAACTGCAAATCTAATAGATATACTTGCTCTTTTAAAATCTTTGATGATGCAATCGTTTTTTCATTCATTACTAAGCCTGCACGCTCAGCAGCATCTGAATAAAGTTTGATTCCTTCACCACCATTGATCAACAATGGGATAAGGTCAGTCATGTCTGATGCCATGCTTTCTAGATAAAATGACATCTGCTGTTGTGTTACACCTGCTTCATGCATCTTATCGACATAAAGTTGCAAAGCATCTGGACCACTTAATTTTTGCATTTCTAATGCAAGTTTTTTGGCACCAGCAGCACTACCTTCGGTTTTAGTGGCAATCTGCTCAAAAAAGTCTACAGCCTCCCCAGAACCGATCGTTGTAAACTCTCCAAGTCTCTCATTGAAATCTTTCAACATGTCAGAGAGTTTTTCTTGTTGGATACCATAGGCAGCAGCACCTACCGCCATCTTTTGAAACTCTTGGGTTGATGAGTTTGCTCGCAGTGCAAACTTCTCAAGCTCTACTGCACTTTGTGCTGTTTGATATGCTAGGCCAGCCAATCCAACAATAGCACCCGCTGCTACAGCACCAACAACATTGCCATAGGTATTAACTGCACCACGCATTTTTTTAAAGGCTGAGTCTGTTGAACTTTCAGCATTTCGCAAACCTTGTGTATATGATCCTATATTTGCAATAAGATTTAATGTCAAAGTACCAAGATTGGTCGCCATACTTTTCTCCAGACAATAAAAAACCGTCAACTGACGGTTCACTTTCATTGAAATCCATTTTCCATAGCTTCATCTAAAGAAATCTCGATTTCTTTAGGTTTATCCTCATGTGGCATAAAAAGAGTAGGTTCGAGATAATCTTCCTCTTTCACTTTGCCATTGTGATAAAAGGCCATGAAACTTCCAAAAGCCTGCTCAATACGGCGACCAATAAATAGAGAGCCGCGTCTTTCACGATAGGCTCTCCATATTTGAAACTCGGCATTGCTTAGGTTTCGCTTGGCTTCTTCAATGGTGTTTCCACCGATTCCATTGATAACAAGCTCGCACCAGAATTCATTTTCTGAGAACTCTTTGTCCGAGACTTTCCCGAAAAATTATTAACCTCACTGGAAACGGCATATAAGGCATTAATGAAATTCGGATCCGAGCAAAGAACATCATCTATAGAACTAAAGAAAAGCTTGCCGTTTAAATCCTCACAAACTGAACCTAACAACTGTGCAGCCTGTAATTGTCGATGATCCACAGCCTTTACCTTTGAGTTTTCAATATTGTCGTAGTCAATATCCCACTCGATGGCCTTTGAGGTTTCAGATGTATCATTAAAGCTAAGTTTTTTAATAAAAACCTGACCTTCTAAATCTACCGATTCCCCCAAAACGATTTCACTATTACCCGTTTGCTCACGTAGAAAATCAATATTATCGTCATCTGCTATAACGACCCATGCCACAGTACGCTTAACAGGTGCACCAATTTTGGTGACACGCTTAAGATCCTTAATACTTTTCATGATTATGGTCCAATAGTACGGATTGTTTCTTGGACTGAAGAACGGCGTTTCAGTGGGAATGAATATCCAACATGTTGTCCTTTTTCAAAAGTTGGCGCTGCACGTTTAAGATAACCATCAAACTCCCACCATGTACGTGTTGTTGGTAATGTTACCGCACCTCCTGTCACCGTTGGTCCATCAGTACTGTGTGAAGAGCCGAGGTACCAGTGTACTGTTTGCTTTGGATCTGTTTTAGATAAGGCTAATAATTGAAGATGTGATGAGTTTTCATCATCAAAGTCAATTGCAAGTGAACCTTCACCGGGTGTGACTTGACCTGCATCACTATCAACCTCATCAGAATCAAGACAAGTTACATCAACATCTTCTTCACTGTCCTGACCTAAATCAATTGTTTTTGCACAGACCACAGGAACGATTGCAGTTCCATCAAAATAAAATACTTGGGTTTTTTGAACTTTAATACGCGCCATGAGTAGCTACTCCTCAAACAATAGGCAATAAAAAACGACCATTTAGGTCGCTATCTTTAAAATAAAATTTTTAGGCCTCGATCAACCAGCCACATGTGAACGTCCCTCTGTAAATACCAGGCACACCTGAACCAATATTTGGAAAGTTATTAATAATGCTGTGATGCTTTAATACATTTCGCACCGCTTTAAATACATTGTCTCTGTCTTGTTCAGTCTGAGCATATACATCGATCTGTATTTCGATACTGTCATCTACCGCAGGAATATCTACGTTGTCGATGGCATGGCCACTGATTAACGTCCACACAGCATAAGGATATTGCACTCCCTCACTTGCCAAATCTCGATAAACTCGCAATACACCATCACTCCCCTTTAATAACGCTGTAACAGATGGTGCATCATTCAGAATTGTGCGTATTGGAATCATTGGATTTTCCTCAACTCCTCATCTATACCCGCCATAAAATCAACTGAAAATGTTCGAGTAACAACTTCAATATTGTTATCCAATGCTGGTCGTAGAAATGGAACAGCCATTGAATACCTAGTTCCTAACTCCACATGCCACCAATACGAAGTATTGTTGGGTACAGGTGTGTAATAAGGGTTTGGTACACGCTCATTCTCTCCACTTGCTTTGTTTTTGCGAACCATATTTTTATGTATGCGCCAAAACTCAGTACCACCTTTCACACCAACTCGCATCCGCACAGAATTTCTATCTTTAGATTTTCCAGCCCGGACAACGATATTTTTTGAGATTTGTTCTGATGTTTCAGGATCATCAATTAAACTTGCATTTACAACAGCGGCATTCTTGACCAGTGTCATGGCTTTACGAGCCGAACGAACTGCCAGTTTTTTAGCTATCTGAGGGTTACTGAGTTGATTAAGTCGTTTAGAAATCTGCTTATCACCAGTTAACTCAAACTTTGCTATATCCATTCCTTTAGCCCCTCACTCAGTTCGAGAGTGATATAAGTTTTACGATTGTGTAAATCACGTTTTGGATTACCGTTTATTTGATAAAACTTACTTTCGAACAATATGCGCATGGTGCTATCAATTAATACTGCTTTAGAACTATAACGAATCACAGCACGCGCTTGTAATGTAGAGCCAATTGACTGAGCCTGTAATGTATCTCTGGTTGAAATATCCTGAACATCCGCCCAAACAGTGCAATATTCAACCCATTCCTTAGTTAAATATTCAGGGTTATTATCATCTTGAGATTCAGTATATTTCTGAACAGTAATGCGGTGTTTAAGTTTTCCAAACTCCATAAATCACCCCATATTTATAAACCGATGTCGATTCCAAGCCCATGTCGTTGATTTAGGTAATAGCTCCATGTTGCCTGTTGCTTCAGGATTTTCATGCCAATATCCAATTAAGGCTAAAGCACCCTGAACAATGAAAGGCGATACATGTATCCCATTGGTGACATCCTCAGGAATAACCTCACTCACTTCATACAGTTTTCGATTTGTTACTTCTTCAAATGCAGAAAGCGAAGCATCTATTAATAGTTGAAGATCTGCATCCTCATCTTCGCTATCAATTTTGAGCCGCTGCTTCACCTGTTCCAGTGTCAAAATTGGCATTTTTGCTACCACCCTTTTTTAGTACAGCGACTTTAAGTTGGTGAATGGACACATGAGCCACACGATCATCAACCATAAATTCACCTGGTACGAACTCTACAACTTGATTACCGTTATCGATTGCAATCTTAAATTTCTCTTTAACCGTAATAACTGGCATTTGAACTCTCCAAAAAAAGAAAGCCTCTTAAAAGAGGCGTTCAATACCAAAATTGAATTATGCTTTTAAAGCTAAAACTTTAAATGCACTACTATCTGTCAACATTCCACCAACACGTTTTGTTGTGTAGAAACCAACATAAGGTTTATTTGTGAATGGATCGCGTAAAATACGAGTTCCCATGCGATCAACAATGGTATAACCACGTTTGAAATCACCAAATAAGATTGCATTCGCATCTGCTTCGGCTTCTGGCATATCGTTGTTTTCTTCAATTCCATAGCTTAACAAGGTTGAAGGTTGTCCAGCTTGTAGACCAGGTTGCCACAGGTAATTACCTTCGTTGTCTTTCAACTTGCGAGCTTTAGATTGTGTAAGATTGGTCATCATAAAAACTGCATTCTGACGATACCCCGCCTTAATTGAATAGATTAGATCAATTAGGTTGTCGCCATTAAAAGTTCCAGCAGTACCAGAACTCAGTTGTTGGATCGTTCCGAATGGACGAGTTTTATCATCCGTCGCTTCAAAAGGATTATCCAGAATACCTTTGGGCTTGTTAATTCCATCACCAAGCAAGAAGGCTAAGCCTTCTTTTTCTGCAAACTCACGAGCAACTTCATCTTGTAGCCATGTCTCAACATTAAAGAAAACATCATCTAGTGAGGTTTGTGTGGCTTGTGGATTAGCGTAAATCTCCCCCATGGTAGCCATAATTTGTTTTAATGTTGGTGTACCTGTTTCA
>NZ_RDNY01000016.1:0-13981 GCF_003687745.1 Acinetobacter sp. 2JN-4
ACTGATCCAACTGATCCAACTGATCCAACTGATCCAACTGATCCAACTGATCCAACTGATCCAACTGATCCAACTGATCCAACTGATCCAACTGATCCAACTGATCCAACTGATCCAACTGATCCAACTGATCCAAAGGTTGTGCCAAGACCAAAAAAGGGAAAATCTAATGCCAATTTTGACACTGGAACAGGTGAAGCAGCGGCTCAAAATTGATAGCGAAGATGAGGATGCAGATCTTCAACTATTAATAGATGCTTCGCTTTCTGCATTTGAAGAAGTAACTAATCGAAAACTGTATGAAGTGAGTGAGGTTATTCCTGAGGATGACACCAATGGGATACATGTATCGCCTTTCATTGTTCAGGGTGCTTTAGCCTTAATTGGATATTGGCATGAAAATCCTGAAGCAACAGGCAACATGGAGTTATTACCTAAATCAACAACATGGGCTTGGAATCGACATCGGTTTATAAATATGGGGTGATTTATGGAGTTTGGAAAACTTAAACACCGCATTACCGTTCAGAAATATACTGAATATCAAGATGATAATAACCCTGAATATTTAACTAAGGAATGGGTTGAATATTGCACTGTTTGGGCGGATTTTCAGGATCTTTCAACCAGAGATACATTACAGGCTCAGTCAATTGGCTCTACATTACAAGCACGTGCTGTGATTCGTTATAGTACGCAGGCAGCTGCAATCAATAGTAACATGCGTGTTTTATTTGATAGTAGATATTATCAAGTAAATGGGGACCCAAAACGTGATTTACAAAATCGTAATACCTATATCACTATTGAGCTGAGTGAGGGGTTGAAGGAATGGATAGAGTAGGGTTTGATTTAAACGGTGTGGAGGATGCGGTTAAAAAATTGGAACTTTTAGGAAATCCTAAATTAGCAAAAAAACTGGCAGCTCGTTCGGCTCGTAAAGCCATGACACTGGTCAAGAATGCTGGTGTTGCAAATGCAAGTTTAATTGATGATTTTGAGACCTCAGAACAAATCTCAAAAAATATCGTTGTTCGGGCTGGAAAATCTAAAGATAGAAATTCCGTGCGGATGCGAGTTGGTGTGAAAGGCGGTACTGAGTTTTGGCGCATTCATAAGAAGATGGCGCGGAAAAATAGAAGTGCTGGCAAGAATGAGCGTGTTTCTAATCCTTACTACACTCCTGTACCCAACAATACTTCGTATTGGTGGCATGTAGAGTTAGGAACTAGGTACTCAATGGCTGTTCCATTTCTACGACCAGCATTGGATAACAATATTGAAGTTGTTACTCGAACATTTTCAGTTGATTTTATGGCGGGTATAGATGAAGAGTTGAGGAAAATCCAATGATTCCAATACGCACAATTCTGAATGATGCACCAACTGTCACAGTTCTATTAAAGGGTGGTGACGGTGTGTTGCGAGTTTATCGAGATTTGGCAAGTGAGGGAGTGCAATATCCTTATGCTGTGTGGACGTTAATCAGTGGCCATGCCATCGACAACGTAGATGTTCCTGCGTTAGATGACAGCATTGAGATACAGATCGATGTATATGCCAAGACGGAAACTGATAGAGATACTGTATTTAAAGCGGTGCGAAATGTATTAAAGCATCACAGTATCATTAATAACTTTCCAAATATTGGTTCAGGTGTGCCTGGTATTTATCGTGGTACATTTACATGCAGTTGGCTAGTTGAGGCGTGAATGAGCGAATATCTCAAAATGATCCATGAGATCGAAGAAAAGAAAACTGACTTGGAACAGCGTATTTCAGATGCAGTACAAGTGGAAATTATGGCGTGGCAGAAAGAAAATGAGTTGCCAGTTCAAAATATCTATATTGATTTGGCGAATGTGACAACGTTAGGCGAACCAAAGACATATTCGGTTGCATCCGTCTCTGTTGATATTGATTTTAAACCCTAAAACAGTAATTAAACATGAGCCCTGCGAAAGCGGGGTTTTTTATTGCCTGAAATTTGAGGAGTAGCTACTCATGGCGCGTATTAAAGTTCAAAAAACCCAAGTATTTTATTTTGATGGAACTGCAATCGTTCCTGTGGTCTGTGCAAAAACAATTGATTTAGGTCAGGACAGTGAAGAAGATGTTGACGTAACTTGTCTTGATTCTGATGAAGTTGATACTGATGCAGGTCAGGTCACACCAGGTGAAGGCTCACTTGCAATCGACTTTGATGATGAAAACGCATCACATCTTAAATTGCTTGAATTGTCTAAAACAGTTCCTAAGAAGACTGTTCACTGGTATTTGGGTTCATCTCATAGTACAGCACCACCTACTGTTACTGGTGGTGTAGTGACGTTGCCTGATTCTCGTACATGGTGGGAGTATGATGGTTATCTTAAACGTGCAGCTCCAACTTTTGAAAAAGGGCAGCATGTTGGATATTCATTCCCACTGAAACGCCGTTCTTCAGTGCAAGAAACAATTCGCACAATCCCACCAGTAACTCCGTAAGGGTGACATATGAAGAGTATTAAAGATCTTAAGCGTGTCACTAAAGTTGGTACGCCTGTTGAATGTATAGTGAAATGGACCGTTACTGTGGATGATGAAAATATTGATTTTCTACGTGAACAACCGGGTAATAATGAGATCGGTTTGGGTGAAACAGTAGAATTAGAAGGTCAAGTATTTATTAAAAAACTTAGCTTTAATGATACATCTGAAACTGCAAAGGCCATTAAGTGGAACATTGATTATGAAAATATTGAGAACTCTACGGTAAAGTCTGTTGATCATCTACGCCTACAAGCTGCGCAGTTATTAGGTACAGTTTGTGAGGATTTAGACGGCAATCTATTCTTTGATTCTGTAGATGAGGTACTTTGTTCAGATCCAAATTTTATTAATGCTTTGTATGCCGTTTCCAGTGAGGTTAATAATTTTTCGGGAAAGTCTCGGACAAAGAGTTCTCAGAAAATGAATTCTGGTGCGAGCTTGTCATTAATGGAATCGGTGGAAACACCATTGGAGAAGCCAAGCGAAACCTGAGCAATTCTGAGTTTCATATGTGGAGAGCCTATTTTGAAAGACGTGGTTCTCTATTTATTGGCCGCCGTATTGAGCAAGCAATTGGAGACTTAATGGCGTTGTACCACAATGGAAAAGTGAAAGAGGAAGATTATCGTGATCCTGTTTTATTTATGCCGCATGAAGATAAACCTGAAGAAATAGAAATTTCATTGGATGATGCGATGGCAAATGGGTTTGGGTAGCTGCCTAGATCTTTTCATCTCAAGTGGATATTCTCATCTTATTTAAATGGATATTCTTGATGAAACTCAGTAGATTATTATTGATTATTCTAAATTTATTATTGGTAACAGGTTCTATATATGCAGATGATATGGATAGGAAAAATTGTCTAGCATTGGCTAAATTTGGTGAATCTGCAATGAAGGCTAGGCAACGCGGTATTTCGATCATTGATATGCATAAGGCTGTTGAAAAAGAGCCTGAACCGGTAAAAAAAATTATGGAGTCAATAATTAATGAGGCCTTTGATTTTCCCATTTATAAGAATTTGGAATATGCAGATGTTGTTGCTAGTGAATATTCCAATCAGTTTTACAAGATATGTATAAGTAAGGAATAGATAATCTAAAAAAAGCCTCCTATATGGAGGTTTTTTTATTGCCTGGAGAAAAGTATGGCGACCAATCTTGGTACTTTAACCCTAAATTTAATCGCACAAACAGGATCTTATACAAAGGGCTTGAACAGAGCGGCAAATTCTACAGATTCTGCTTTCAAAAAAATGCGTGGTGCGGTTAATACCTATGGCAATGTTGTTGGCGCTGTAGCTGCCAGCGCCGTTGTAGGGTTGGCTGGCCTAGCTTATCAAACGGCACAAAGCGCCGTGGAGTTGGAAAAGTTCGCCCTCCGTGCAAACTCAACAACTCAAGATTTTCAAAAAATGGCGGTTGGTGCTCAAGCTTATGGCATTGAACAAGAAAAGCTTTCTGACATGATGAAAGATTTTAATGAGAAGTTGGGCGAGTTTACAACTATAGGTTCAGGTGGCGCGGTTGATTTCTTTGAACAAATTGCCACTAAAACCGAGGGTAGTGCTGCTGGTGCCAAAAAACTTGCACTAGAAATGCAAAAATTAAGTGGTCCAGATGCTTTGCAACTTTATGTTGATAAGATGCAGGAAGCAGGTGTCACCCAACAACAAATGTCATTCTACCTAGAAAGTATGGCATCAGATATGACAGACCTTATTCCACTTTTATTGAATGGTGGGGATGGTATGAAACTTTATTCTGATGCTGCTGAGCGTGCTGGTTTGGTGATGGATGAAAAAACTATTGCTTCTGCAAAAGTGTTAAAGGAGCAAGTTTATCTATTAGACCTTCAGATGCAGGGGGCAAAAAATCAACTTATGCAAGCTGTTATTCCTGCTTTTGTCGATATAGCCGGTGCATTCTTTGATGGCTCAGAGCAAGGTTTGCAATTTACTCAGATTGCAGATGGTATTGCAATATCTTTAAAAGGTGTTGCATCTGTTGCGATCGGTGCAGTGACAGCGATTCAGCTAGTTGGTAAAACACTGGGGGGAATGGCTGCTGTAGGGGGAGCAATTTTTAGTGAAGCAAGTTGGTATGAAATGAATCCAATTGGATTGGTTAAAGCTGCTTATGATGCTAGAAAAGAAATCGGTGTACTTACAACTGAAATAAAGTCTGATTTACATAATACGGTAATTGGCGCAGCTGAACGTATGGATAAAATGTGGAAAGGCGATGACTCATCAGCAGCAAAACAAATGGCTAATTTACGTGAGTTATCAGGAGCACAATCAGGTGTAACAAAAGGGCTTGATGAGTGGACTGATAAGCAAAACAAATCAACTGAATCAACAAAGCAAAAAACTAGAGCTCAATCTGATCTCAATCAAACTTATGAAGCAGCACTTAGATTACTTTACGAATATGGAACTGAATATCAAAGAATAGAGCATGATCTAACTCAGGAAAGATCAGCCATATCGGGTGCAGCTTTAAAAGGTTCTGATAAGTCACGGATGCTCGCCGAAGCAGCCGCAATTAGTGCGGCACGTAAGCAGGTATATTTACTTGAATATGAACAGGATGTTGATGCTTGGAGTTGGAGTGAAGATCAGAAGTTGGTAAAACATATTGCGATTGAAAAAGCGCGTGTGAATGCCACAAAAGGGATGTCAAAAGAGGAAAGGAAAGTACGACTAGACTCTTTTGACAGTGTGTTAAAACAAGAACAAGCATGGCTTGAGCTAGAAAAACAGCAACGATTATTGGAATCAAGGCAATTCTACATGTCAGATGCTGATTATATGCAAGCACGCTATCAGTTAGAACGTGATGAGATGGCTAAAAATCTGCAACTGACTCAACAAGAGCGCAATGCTCGTATCGCTATGCTTCATGCCGAAGAAGAATTTGAGAAACGCAAGAATCTCAAAGATGCTTCTATGTCATGGGGTCAAAGTTATGCGGATATGGCGGGAACAGGAGCTCAGTTCCAGTTAGAGCAAGAGCGGTTCAATCGTTATGACGACTCTCAAGCTTTGTTTGATGCTCAGATGGCTTTATCAGAAACAGCCGAAGAAAGAGAGGCAATTTGGAAAGCGCATAATGATCGTATGTTTGAAATTGATAAACAGTATGATTTAGATACCAGAAATTTATCAATGTCCCAATATGCTGATGCGTTAGGTGCTGCAACTGGATTCTTTGGTGAAATGCTTGGGCGGTCTAGTGGGACGTATAAAGCATTATATTTCGCTCAAAAGTCATTTTCTTTAGCTCAGGCGGGGATGAATGTTTATAAGGCAGCCTCGGATGCTTATGCAAATGAGCCTGGTACTGTTTGGCAAAAAATAGGTGCTGCCGCTTTAGCAACAGTCAAATCATCTTCATTTGTAAGTTTGATTCAAGCCGCAACACCACAGGGTTTTGCGACTGGAGGGCAAATTTTAGGACCTGGCACGGGGACCAGTGACAGTATCCCGATTATGGCATCCAATAAGGAGTACATGATTAGAGCCGCTGCTGCTGAAAAGTTAGGGTTGGAAAATCTTAATTATATTAACCGCACTGGTGAGTTGCCTAAAGGGTTTGCTACAGGTGGCCTTATAGGTGGTGATATATCTGAAAGAAGACCAATGAAATTCAGCACGGGATTCAATCAATCCAATGGCGGGGATGTGAATATTAATGTGAATGTTGCTGATTCTGGTGTTTCTACACAGGGAGCGACTTCTCAAGATCAACGTCAACTTGGTCAATTAATTGCTAATGCAGTCAGAGCTGTTATCAGACAGGAACAAAGACAAGGGGGATTATTAAGTAAATGAGCAATCGAAAATTTACATGGTGCCAAGATTTTCTAAGTAACGCTCATACCAACACATTTAATACACTCACATCTAAATTTGGTGATGGTTATGAACAGAATATCAGTGTTGGAATCAACAATAAGTCTGGGCAATGGCAATACAGCAAAACAGGAAAAAAGGCTTTGATCATAGAGATTAAAGCCTTTTTTGATGATCACAAGGGTGCAGATTCGTTTTTGTGGGATTCGCCTTTAGATGGTGAGGTTCGTGTCAAAACTGGTGAATACAATCCAGTGTGTTTAGGTGGTGATATGTGGCGAATCTCAACAACATTTACCCAAGTTTTTTACCCTTAAATCCTATTAATTTCACGCCCCGCTAGTCGGGGCTTTTTAGTGTGAGAAAAAAATGACTAAGCAAATCATCGCAATTGGTAGTGCAGTGAATGATGGA
Source organism: Acinetobacter sp. 2JN-4 (assembly GCF_003687745.1). NCBI lineage: Bacteria > Pseudomonadati > Pseudomonadota > Gammaproteobacteria > Moraxellales > Moraxellaceae > Acinetobacter > Acinetobacter sp. 2JN-4. The sequence continues at coordinate 6,806 of NZ_RDNY01000016.1, forward strand.
ACTGGTGATCCAGCACGTACATGTTTCACTAAAACAAACGGTAACTTTACTGAGCTGTATGACTTTCTTGGTGGTGCGACTGGTACAACAGCTTTACCTACAGCAATGCCAATTAGTAAGGGCGGTACAGGAGGAACTACAGCGGCCAGTGCACGAACAGCTTTAGGTTTGGGTACAGCCGCAACAGCATCTGTCACTACATCAAGAGAAGAAACCTCAGGATCAAACTTATTAAAAGTGGGCGACTTTGGATTAGGTATACAGCTTGTTAATGAAGCAACGAAATTAAGTGACCTTAGCGCTCCTGGGATGAGTTGTATTACTGCGGTATCAGGTATAACTGATTTACCACTTAACTGGGGAAGTGGTAGAAACGTTTTGTGTTGTTGGGGAGGTACTTATAGAGCACAAATTTTGTTCGAGGCTGGATCTGCCGCATCTAAGAAGTTTGCATTCAGAGCTGGATCCAATGCGAATTTAGCTTCAACTCCTTTTTACGAAGTCCGTACAACAGCCAATACCACAGTTGATGCAAATGGATTTATTAAATCTGCATCACCGATTATTAAACTTTTTGCCGAATCAATTGAGTTAAATGATGAGGCGAAGCAACAACCTGTCAATTTTGAAAAATTGGGTATAGGTAATTACTTAATTGAAGGCTCATTAGGCTTTGCGCAAGAAGGTTGGTATATCGAAGTACCAAAAGATGCCAATGGTAATACCATTGTTGCAGTGGTCTACGACACGCTAGAAAACGGTGATATTTCAATCAAGACTTATAAGCGTAAATTTGATATTGAATTAGCCGCAGTTGTTGCTGATTTAGACAATCCTCTCGATATTCCAGAAGGGCGCTGGATTGATATTCGCTTGCATGAGGAACCACAAGCCGAGGTGATTCCAGATGACACTGAGCAGTGACTTTCAAAAGCTTTATGTTGATGGCCTGATTACTTTATTTGAGTTGGATGCTAGTGCTTTAGGTGCTGGCATTTTACGTTTTCATGGGCATATTTCTTTTCAGGATTGGGAGCGCATTTATATATCTGCTGATCAGAATACGTGGAAGGCTGATACAACAATCATCCAAGCTGATAAAGTTTTTGATGTTAGCGGTGAAAAAATATGGATGCGAAATATTATCTGGCAGGGGAAAACATTTGAGCCAATGTCGATACATGTAGACGGGCTTGAAATGAACTCATCGGGTAAAGCATCTACTCCCACATTATCAATGGCAAATAATATTAACGGTCTACAAAGTGCCGTTTCTGCATATTGTTTACAGTTCAATGATTTTGCAGGTGCAAAGCTCACAGTCATTACTACGTTAGCTAAATACTTAGATGCTGAGAACTTCAGTTCAGGCAATCCAACGGCATCAAATGAAGCGGAATCACAGCTTTGGTATATCGAGCAAAAAACCTCAGAAAACATGGAGCAAGTGACTTTTGAATTATCGAATCCAATCGACTTTGAAGGTCAACGTATTCCGATGCGTCAAATCTCCAGTCAGTGTCATTGGTGCATGATGGGGGATTATAGAGGTGAAGAGTGTGGATATACAGGTGCAGCAATGTACACAGAAAAAAATGAGCCAACAGATAATCCTGCGCTTGATAAATGTAGTGGACGTTTAAGTTCATGCAAAATCAGAAATAATGAAGGGAGCTTTGGCGGTCAACCTGCGGCTAATCTTATTGGGTGATTTATGAAACTTTCAGCAAAACTTAAAAAAGCGATTCATTTACATGCTGCTGAAATGTATCCGCGAGAATGCTGCGGCGTGATCGTTGAAGGGCAATATCATCGTTGCAGTAATATTGCTAGTGATCAGAATCAATTTGAAATAGATCCCGTTGATCTTGCAGATGCCGAGGACCAAGGATCGGTACAGGCTTATGTGCACTCACACCCAAATGCATCTGCGAAAGCTTCTGAATTGGATTTAATTCAAATTGAGCTGCACGACAAGCCTTGGGTGATTTGTGCATATCCCGATCTTGAATTTCAAGTTTATAAACCTTGTGGCTATCAAGCACCACTGATCGGGCGAAATTATCATCATGGCTGGCAAGACTGTTATTCACTTATTCGTGATTTTTATCATCGTGAACAAGGGATTCAATTGCCAGATTTTGAACGAGATGACCGTTGGTGGGAATCTAAAGAACATGAATCTTTATATTTAAATAACTTTGAAAAGTCGGGATTTTATGAAGTTCAAAATATGGAATATGGTGATGTGATGATTTGTCGGGTGGGGCGCACCGAACACCCAAATCATGCAGTGATTTGGATGGGTGATCAGACTCAATTGAAATCTGAACAATCTGAGCCGTGTATAGGTTCATCGTTGATTTTACATCACCCATATGGTCGTAAATCTATTCGTGAAGTGTTTGGGCAGCAATGGCAAGAGCGAGTAGTAAAGATTGTGAGGCATCGAGATGTTAAAAACAATTAAGTTATATGGCGTTCTTGCTCAAAAGTTTGGACGACAATTTAAACTCGATGTGGCTAGTCCGCGTGAAGCAATCCGTGCATTGTCAGCACAGATCGAGGGCTTTGAGCATTTCATGCTAGGTGCACATGAGCGCGGTTTAGCATTTGCAATTTTTACAGACACCAAAGTCATAACTCCAAAGCGGGGCAAGAAGAAAGCAACTTGCTTTGATACTGCGACTGGACGAATGATCACAGGACACAATATTGGTGAATCTGAGCTGGATATGCGTACAGATTCAACTGAGATCAAGATTGTTCCGCGTGTGATCGGTGCAGGTGGTGATAGTGGTGTATTGCAACTGGTGCTTGGTGTTGTTTTGATTGTTGCGGGGTTTTGGACAGGTGGTGCAACTTCTAATATGGGTATTGCGCTTATTGGGGCAGGTGCTGGTATGGTCGTGGGTGGGATCGCACAAATGCTCATGCCCAAAGTAGACCCGAACATAGGGCAAAACCAAGATGGTAATCGTGCCAATTTTGGTTTTGGTGGCGCAGTTACGACAATCGCACAAGGCAATCCAGTGCCTGTTTTGCGTGGTAAGCGTGAGATTGGCGGCTTTATCGTTTCAGCAGGACAGTATCCAGAAGACATGATGTAAACAGGATTTAGGTATGGCGCATTAAGCGCCTTTTTTTTGCTTGAGGAATTTATGAATATAACGATTAAAGGCGCAAAAGCAGGGGCACAGCAGCCACGACAGCCAGTTATTGATTTGGACTCAGCGCAAAGTAAAACCTTTATTAAAGTTCTGTATGGCTTGTCTGAGGGTGTCATAAAAGGTTTAGCGCACGGCTTTAAATCAGTTTTTCTGGATGACACACCACTACAAGACGCGAACGGAAATTGGAATTTCCAAAATGTCAGCGTGGATTTTCGGGAAGGAACCAACGATCAATCTTATATTGAAGGTTTTCCTGATGTTTCATCCGAGACAGCAGTTGGTGTTGAATTAAAATCAGAAACGCCTTGGGTCCGGTCATTTAGTAATACAGAGCTTGATGCTGTACGCATTCGCTTTCGTTGGGGGCCATTACGCAAGCAAAATGAAAGTAATGGTGATGTGAATGGTTATACCATTCGCTATGCGGTTGATGTACAAGTTGATGGCGGTACATGGGCCGAAGTATTAAATACTCAGATTTCAGATAAAACGTCTGCAAATTATGAGCGTTCGCACCGAATTGAATTACCCAAAGCAGATACAGGTTGGCAAGTTCGAGTTAGAAGACTTACGCCAAATACAAACTCTGATTTTATCAGTGACAAAATGTATATTCAGGCAATTACAGAAGTAATAGATGCCAAGTTACGTTATCCAAATACTGCACTATTGGGGCTTCGCTATGATGCGCAAACATTCTCAAATGTCGCAAAAATGGCAGCAGAATGTGAAGGCATTGAAATCCTTGTACCAAGTAACTATGACCCTGAATCACGCCAATATACAGGACTTTGGGATGGTACATTTATACGTGCTTATACCAATAATCCAGCTTGGCATTTTTACGATGTTTGTGTTTCAAGACGCTATGCACTAGGGAATCGAATCAATTCATCAATGATTGATAAGTGGTCGATTTATCGATTGGCACAATATTGTGATCAGTTGGTTCCTGATGGAAAAGGGGGTGAAGAACCCCGTTTCACTTTGAATGTTTACGAGCAACAGCAAGATGATGCTTGGTCCGTACTTTCAAAAATGGCGGGTGCATTTCGTGCCTATATTTATTGGGACGGACAAGCAATTGTTTGTGATGCTGATATTCCACAAGATACAATTTACACCTTCACCAGTGCAAACGTGATTGATGGAAAGTTTGAATATTCTGGAACACGTGCTCGGGATCGACACACCATCGCCAAGGTTGCTTATGATAACCCCGCCAATCGTTATAAAACTGAATATGAAATTGTACGAGATGAAGCCGCTATTGCGAAATATGGAATTCGTATTGCCGATATTCAGGCATATGGTTGTACATCACAAGGGCAGGCTCAGCGAGCAGGTAGCTGGGCATTAAAGTCTGAGCAATTTGAAACTCGAACTGTGACCTTTAAAGTCGGTCTTGATGGATTTATTCCACGTCCAGGTAAAGTGATTGAAGTTGCTGATCCGATCTTTGCAGGTCGTGCCAATGGCGGGCGTATTAGTGCAGTTAGTACAGACCTAAAAAGTATTACTGTCGATCGCGATGATGTGGTGTGCAGTGCTGGTGATCGACTTGTGGTAAATGGTGAGGATGGTAAAGCTCAGGCGCGTATTGTTCAATCAAAGAATGGGCGTGTCATTACTGTCGTTGCTGCTTTTGAACATGTTGCAGCTCAGAATGTTTGGGTTGTAGATGCTCAAGATTTAGCAACAATGAAATTCCGTGTTGTATCGATCACTCAGAATGAACGTCATCAATTCACAATTACAGGCCTGCAATATAATCCTGCAAAGTTCGATGCTATTGATCATGGGACATTTATTGATGAGCGTCCGATCTCAATTGTAAATCCTAATTTGCAGTCACCAGTTGAATCCGTTTCTGTTTTAAGTGAGGACATGGTGCAGCAAGGCTTAACAGTTGCATCGATGTTGATCACATGGCCGCAAGCTACAAATGCGGTGAAGTATTTAGTTGAATGGCGCAAAGATGATGGCTCTTGGATCAAGTTGCCGATAACGGGAAATAATTCAGTTGAAGTGCAAGGTATTTACTCAGGTAATTATCAAGCAAAAGTGACTGCAATTAATGCCTTTGATGTTTCATCATTACCAACGTATTCGATTCTTACGGAGTTGAAAGGTAAGCATGGTACACCACCAGCATTGGCATTTATCCAAGCGATAGGCATTCTGTTTGGCATGAAGCTGAATTGGGGGTTCCCTGCAACAGGTGCACTAGATACAGCTTATACCGAGATCCAAGTATCACTTGATGGGACAAGTAATATTGCACAATTGGGTTTATTTGCTTATCCAACAACAACACATACTTTGCAAGGTTTACAGCCGAATTTAAAACAGTACTATCGCGGACGTTTGATCGATCGAATTGGTAATGTAGGTCCGTGGTCAACATGGACCAATGCAACCACTTCAGCAGATGCATCTGACATTCTTAGCATCTTAGAGGGCAGAATTGGTGAATCTCAACTTCATCAAGACTTGCAAGATAAGATTGATAAGATCGAAGCCATTGACACTGATTTGTCCGCTTATGATCAACGCATCCAAGATGCACAAAATGCAGCAGATCAAGCAAATAGTGATTTGGCAATTGAGCGAAATGAACGTATTGCGGCAGTTGAAGATGTTGCCAATGATATTGCCAGTGAATCACAGACTCGAATCACTCAGATTGAAGGTCTGAATAATGGTTTAGCTCAAGAGCGAAATGAACGTATTGCGGCAGTTGAAGATGTTGCCAATGATATTGCCAGTGAATCACAGACTCGAATCACTCAGATTGAAGGTCTGAATAATGGTTTAGCTCAAGAGCGAAATGAACGTATTTCAGCAGTTGAAGATGTTGCCAATGATATTGCGAGTGAATCACAGACTCGAATCACTCAGATTGAAGGTTTAAACAACGGCCTAACCCAAGAGATTCAACAGCGTGAAGATGGTGATGCGAATGTACTTTCTGTTGTAAACACTTATAAGGAGAGTACAGATACATCACTTGCTGCCGTACGTGATGAGATCAATGTTGTTGCAGATGATCTATCAGCAACCTCTACAAAACTCGATGGAGTCTTTGCCAAAGTTACGCCTTTGACGGCTGATCAGAACAACTGGACGGCAGATTCAGGTAGTAACCAAGCATCGTCATGGTCGATTCAATCAGCATTTGCAGATGCAGACAGTGCTTTAGGTCAACGGATTGATACGGTGAATGCGCAAGTCGGTGTAAATCAGGCTGCGATTCAGGAAGAACGTACAGCACGTGCATCGGGTGATGAAGCCAATGCCAGTGCGATCAATAGCTATATCGCCAAGAATGACACAGCTTTGGCATCGGTACGCCAGACGGCAGACAGTGCAGTAACAGCATCAACCAGTAACTCAAGTGCCATTCAAGCATTAGACAATCGAGTTGATGTTGCTGAAGGTGATGCATCAGAGGCAAAAGTAAATGCAGCGAGTGCGGTGACGAAAGCAGAAACAGCAGTGACTACTGCTGGATCAGCGTCAAGCATGGCACAACAAGCCAGTGCATCGGCAGCAGCTGCAACGACTACGGCCAACAATGCAGCGAACACTGCAAATACGGCTAACAGTAATGCCACTGAAGCGAAAACCAATGCAGCAACGGCACTTACCACTGCCAATGCAGCGGCCACACAATCATCTGCAAATGCGAGTCAGATCAACAGCATCAATGCATCATTGGCTGATAAAGCCAGTACAGGTGCATTGGAGTCAGTGAAATCTGATGTTAATGAGCTAGATGGACGTATTACAGCAAACACTGAGAAAGTGGACGGAGTCTTTGCCAAAGTTACGCCTTTGACGGCTGATCAGAACAACTGGACGGCAGATTCAGGTAGTAACCAAGCATCGTCTTGGACGATTCAATCAGCATTTGCAGATGCAGACAGTGCTTTAGGTCAACGGATTGATACGGTGAATGCGCAGGTTGGTGTAAATCAGGCAGCGATTCAGGAAGAACGTA
>NZ_RDNY01000017.1:0-12335 GCF_003687745.1 Acinetobacter sp. 2JN-4
GAAGTCTTAGGTCCTTTGGCGGTTGCTATGTTGATGTCTAAAAGGAAGCATGATCTGATATGGGGGGGATGTGCACTAATTGGGATAGTGATATTACCATTTGGTGGAGTTAACCAAAATTTCAGTTATATTGGCATGTGCTTTGCCTTAGGCGCGGCGGTATGTTGGGGGTTTTATATTATCTATGGTCGTCGAGTAGCTTCATCTGGTGGAAGTTCTGTAGCGGTGGGAATGTTGGTGGCGACCTTATTTGCTTTTCCTGTGGGGGCACAACATTTAGATTTAGTGGTGAGTTCCTATAAAGTTTTCTTTACTTGTATCTTTGTCTCCTTATTTTCAAGCATGATTCCTTTTTTGTTGGATATTATAGCGATGAGAAGGCTTGCAGCACATATTTTTGGGATTTTACTCAGCGCTTCACCTGCCATAAGTGCCTTGGCTGGGTGGTATGTTTTAGGTGAGGTATTAAACGTTTATCAGACTTTAGCAATTATTATGATTATGATGGCTTGTATTGGCTGTTCTTACTCATCATATAAAGAAAAGTATTAAATTTATAAGCTGTATTTATTGCATTTCAGATGCGAAAATTTCACAAGTTTCTATTATCACTCGTATTGAATTAAAAATGTACAGTCGGAGAGGCTTTGTGCAAAAACCGTTCATATATCTTCTGTTTTCAAGATCATAGACTTGACCAGTAATGTGGAAAACTAGATAATGCGCTCACAGTTTACGGCTATGTAGCTCAGTTGGTTAGAGCACCGCACTCATAATGCGGGGGTCACAAGTTCAAGTCTCGTCATAGCCACCATTTTATAAACCACGCTCCTGCGTGGTTTTTTTTATCTGCTGTTTATATACGAGTGATGAACTGGAGAGGTGGAAGAAGCCCGTCAATAAGTCATTTATGAACAGGCTATATTTTTTATAAGTGTTTTTCGATGCTGGCTAAAGTTTGGGGATTTTCATAGAAAGGTTTTAAAATCATGGTGATGATCGGTTCCAAAACACCGTGTTCATCTAAAGCCGCCACAACCTTTGGATAAAAACGAACAGCTTCATTTTGAAGGTCGCTTTCTTCTAGTCCAATTGCAGTGAAAACATCTTCTAAGCTTTCGTCTTTATAAAAGTCATAAAAGACTTTTACACCATATAGAATAAGATCTTGAAGGAATGAGGATTGACGTAATTCTTTCCAATATTCGTAGATCATGACAAAGAACTCTTCCACATCGAGTGGGGTGACCTGCTTGGTATACTCTGATAGCGGTTTGGCTTTATTGTCATCCCAAATATTACGTGCAAGGCTTTCTAAATCATCATTTGAAAGTAGACTTAGATCAACGAGTTGCTCTTGAATAAAGCGAGCAATACTTTCTTCTATTTTATGTTCGATACGCTGTTGTTGACGGTGTGAAAAGATTTTTAGTTTTTGTTGCCATTCATATTTACTGTCAGAAATTCGTTCTTCATCTGTTTGTGAAAATAGCTTCGGTAATTTATTTTGCAGTGTGGTTGTTGCGATGTATTGGCAGAGCTGTTGAATCGATGGGCTTTCTTTTAAGAAGTGATTTAGGTAATGACGAATATTTTCAAGTTCTAAAAATTTAGACAGCCATATTTCAAATTGTTGATCTGAAAATACATCTTGCAATTGTGCTGATGACTGCAAAGAAAAGACATGAAGTTTTTGTGCGATTTCACCAATAAACTCTAATAAACCTGCGCCTAACTGCATTTCAAAGGCATAACGTTTAACAACGGCTTGGATTTGTTCTAACTCAATGACTTCTTTGAGTTGAATGTTGGGTGCGTGTTGTAAAAATAATTGAATGAATTGCTGAAAAAAATCAGCAGAAAGTTGCGTGGTGAGTTGAGTTTTATAAAATGAAACTTGCTCAAGCAAAAGTGCTTGAGCAAGTAATTGTGACTTTTCAGAAACAATTTGTTCAGTCATTCGCGGTCCATCCGTTGACGATAGGGTAGCGTCGTTCGCGATTGAAAGCACGTGAACTAATACGTGGTCCAATTGCGCCTTGACGACGTTTATATTCATTACGATCGACCAAGCGAATCACTTTTTCTACCACTTCGGCTTGGTAGCCTTTTGCGATAATGTCTGCTTGGCTGAGATCTTCTTCTATATAAGCATATAAGATTGCATCGAGTACATCATAGGCTGGTAATGAGTCTTGATCTTTTTGATCAGGACGTAACTCTGCTGATGGTGGTCGAGTGATCACACGTTCAGGAATCACAGGTGTTTCACTCAGTGTATTACGGTATTTTGCGAGTTCAAATACAATGGTTTTGTAGACATCTTTCAGTACAGAGAAGCCACCAACCATATCGCCATACAACGTACAATAACCGACAGAGATTTCAGATTTGTTACCTGTAGACAGAACTAAATTACCAAATTTATTGGAGAGTCCCATCAACAGTGTGCCACGCGTACGCGCCTGTAGGTTTTCTTCAGTGGCATCCGCAGGACTATTGCCAAAGAATGGAAATAAGGTTTGCATGAAGCTATTTACGATCGGATGAATTTCAGCGATACCAAATGTCACACCCATGCGACGCGCTTGTTCTGTCGCATCTTCTACACTCATTTGAGAGGTGTAGGTATAAGGCATCATCACCGCTTGTACTTTATCTGCTCCAATCGCATCAACAGCAATTGCAAGTGTCAAAGCTGAATCAATACCGCCAGACAGACCTAAGATAACACCAGGGAAGCCTGAGCGTTGAACGTAATCACGGGTTGCCATGACCAGTGCTTGATAAATCTCAGCAAAAGTATCTAAAGTTGGTGTTGTTTCTGCGGTTTTAAATTGTTTTTGTTCTGCATCATATTCTGCAAAATAAACAGACTCTTGGAAACTTGGCGCTTGTAGCGCAACTTGCCCGTTATTATTGCTGACAAAACTAGAACCATCAAAAATTAAGTCATCTTGTCCGCCGACTTGGTTCACATACACAATATTCAAGCTTAATTGTTTTGCAAGTTCATTCAAGCTTTGAATACGATGCTGTGGTTTGCCGACTTCATAAGGAGAAGCATTGAGGATGAGTACAGTTTCAACATTGAGCTGGCTGAGTTGTTTTACTGTATTCAATGACCATACATCTTCACAGATCAGCACACCAAACTTGTGACCTTGATATTCAAATACCAGATGTTGATGACCTTCTTGGAAGTAACGACGCTCATCAAACACACCGTAATTTGGCAAGTTATGTTTATTGTATATTCCTAAAACCTGTCCATTCTTCATCACTGCAGCAGAGTTATAACGCTGGCCGTCTTCGGTTTGATGTACAAAACCGAATACCATGACGATATCTTTTACTTCACTTAATTGAGCAAATGCTTTCTGGGTACGTTTTTGTAGATTTGGGCGAATTATCAAATCTTCGGCAGGGTAACCGAGTGTTGATAGTTCAGGGAAGATGATTAAATCGGCTTTTTGTTGTTTCGCTAAATTAGCTTGTTCAACCATCTTTTGAGTATTTGCGTCAATATTGCCAATATGCGGAGAGAATTGAGCAAGGGCAATTTTAAAATTTTTCATTCAAACCTAATCCTAAGTCTTAACTGATGCTGATATACAAGCTTTTGATTTATATAAGTATAGTTTTAAAAACATGTGTATATCATGGCGCCAAACATTCTATATCTAGAAGAGAAATCATAAGTTGACTAATATATACTAAATGCACATTTTACTGCGTAAAAATAACAAGTTTTTCTGTATAAAATACGATGATGTGTAGGTGGTTTTTCGTATTTTGGAGTATTTTCGTGGCTTCGGTGCAGTATTGTGAAGAACTTCAAGCATGCAATATTGGTTTTTATGCCATTTTGTCAGCTTTAAAAGACACATTCATGACCAATGAAATTAACTTTAAACTGTTTTAAAAATAAAAAATGCTAAGAAAGTGAGTGTAATTATTATTTATTTGTAAGTTTGTGAAATTATTAATCTATTTGATTCAATGTCTTATTGATTTTTGCTTATTTTTCATACCGTTCGTCGGGAATCTCTTTGCGACACTTGAGTGTACATTCGTGCACTGCTATTATCCTAATCAATGTGAACACATGTACACTGTGGTGAAAATCCTAGCATGTGGTGAATAAACAAAAGAGAGGTAACACATATGTCAATTTTATTTTTTCTTATCATTGCATCAGTTCTAGCGATCGTTGTCGGGCGTTTAGGTACAATTTTATTGCAATATAAAGAACAACAAGTTTGATCTTGTTCAATTTTTAAGGAGACGAATATGTCAATTATATTATTTCCAGTGGTTGCCGCAACTTTAGCAATTGTTGTTGGTCGTGTCGGGACAGTGATGTTGCAAAAGCAAGATCAATCGAATTAATGCGATTTTAGCTGTCACCTATAAATCAAATTAGAGAGGTAAGCATAATGATAGTTCCAGTAATTTTATTTCCTGTCGTTGCGTTTGGATTAGCAATTGGTGTAGGACGTGTTGGTACAATTGTTAAAGATGCAATGCGTGTAGATTTTACGACTGAAATGGATGATAGTCATGAACTCAAATCTGAAACTCGCAAAGGTTCTGCTGCGTAAAGCTGATTGCGATTTACTCAAATAAAAAGCCCTGTAGATAAGATGACAGGGCTTTTTATTTTTCCAAAATAATATTAGGAATTTTCTTCAGAAAAATATCGCGGGCAATATCGCCTTGTTGTTCAATGTTGTAATCATTAAATGCTTTGCCTGATATAAATTGGTAGCGATAGGGGTTGTATTTTTTAAAGCTTAGATAATAACCCAATTGTAAAATTGCGCCTTTAAATATGACATTGGTATGTTGTTGATGCTGCAAAATGTGAGCAAGTTCGTGAATAAAAATTGCTTTTAGAGAAATAGGACAGATTGAATAATCTGGACAATAATATTGTTGGTGTACAAACAGATTGCCATTCGGCGCAATAAAAATATTGACGGGCTGCCAAGGTAAATAGGGAATATTAAAGATTTTAACTTGTGAGTAGTCGATAAGATTACCAAAGACGGGCCGAGCCATCTCAATCTCAGCTTGAGTGAGTCCGCGATAAGCAAATTCATTTATCTTAAAAAAAACAATCAAACTAGAAATGAATCTTGCTTTTAATGTTTGAGTCAATCGATACCAAAGTTTAGACATTTTGAAAATCTAGGGTTAATGGTGTTTAAAAATTATTTGGGTTTTAAGATCGATTCTAAAGAAAAAACCTCAGTTAGAACTGAGGTTTTACGACAACTAAAATGATGATGGCAAATAAAAGCAGCGTTGGCATTTCATTGAAGAAGCGCCAAAACTTATGTGACTTGTAGTGGGCATTGCCAATCAGCTTTTTGCGATAATAACCACACACAAAATGGTAAATCACCAATAGTCCGACTAAACCGACTTTAAGATAAAACCATAATGCTTCATGGTAATGTCGAGTGGCATCGCCCCATTCGACGAGAAAGTGGGCAGTCACTAATGTGGCAATCATAGATGGCCACATAATGCCACGATACAACTTACGTTCCATGACTTCAAAGCGTTGGTGACTAATCGCATCTTCACTCATGGCATGATAAACATAAAGACGTGGTAAGTAGAACAATGCAGCGAACCAACATACCACAGCAATTATATGTAATGCTTTTACCCACAAGAAAGCATCAGAAGGTGCATCCATCGATTATCCTACGTGTGTATTTCACGTGGGATTTAGGCATCCCACTTCTTGAAAATAAGGCAAGCATTAACGCCGCCAAAGCCAAAACTGTTACTCATTACAGTATTCAATTTTGCATCACGTTTTTCAAGTACAATATCGAAACCTTGTGCGCCTTCATCAAGCTCAGTGACATTGATGTTCGGTGCAATAAAGTCATTTTGTAACATCAAAACAGAATAGATTGCTTCGTGAACACCAGCAGCCCCCAAGCTGTGACCGGTCATCGATTTAGTTGAACTTACAGGTGGAACTTTACCTTCACCAAATGCACGTTCCATTGCTTTAAGTTCAGTAATGTCGCCGGCAGGAGTAGACGTACCATGTGTATTTACATAATCGATTGATTCAACGCCGTGTTGCTTAGCTTCTTCGAGTGCCATCAAGATACAGCGAGTTGCGCCTTCGCCACTCGGTGCAACCATGTCTGCACCATCACTATTTGCTGCGTAGCCAACAACTTCAGCTAAGATTTTGGCACCACGTGCTTGAGCGTGTTCGAGAGATTCAAGAATTACGAAACCACCGCCACCTGCGATTACGAAACCATCGCGGTCTTTAGAGTAGGGACGTGAAGCAGTTTCAGGTGTGTCGTTATATTTAGAACACAAAGCACCCATTGCATCAAACAGTAAGCTTTGTGACCAGTGATCTTCTTCACCACCACCCGCAAGCATAAGATCTTGTTTGCCTAAAGCAATGAGGTTGTATGCATAACCGATTGCATCAGCAGATGTTGCACAGGCACTTGCGATAGAATGAGCTACACCTTGAAGTTTAAATGCAACACCAACGTTTGCAGTAATGGTATTTGTCATGTTGCGAGGTACGAAGAACGGACCTACTTTACGTGCACCTTTAGTTTCTAAAAGTTCAGTCATTTCTACAACAGAAGCAGTTGAACCACCGCCACTACCACCAGCAATACCATAACGTGGGTTATCACCTAAATCTTCTGCTTTTAAGCCAGCATGTTCAACAGCAGCTACTGCAGCATTGTAGGCATACATCGCACAAACACCCATAAAGCGTTTTACTTTACGGTCAATACCATCAAAATCTTGTTCTGCGGCTGCGCTGACATGGCTTTTAAAATTCAGTTCGGCATAAGTTGGGTTAAAACGTGTCCCAGAGATTCCATTTTTTAACGAATGAGTGACCTCTTCTAAAGAGTTACCGATGCATGAGTTGATGCCCATACCAGTGATTACAACACGTTTCATTTACTGATCCCTTTTATGGTAATACTAAGCCTTGTATATCATCGCTATAAACAATAACGAGGAGAATATAATGATTAAAACGGCTTATGAGTGAATGACATCATGATAACAGAAAGGTTTTTTATTTCTTATGGCAAATTTTATGTCTATTTTCAGTTATGTAAATATTCGTAATGATCCGTGAGCTTGAACAGAAACACGATGAAAGTATACAGATAAACATTGAGATAAATCTGTATTCAACCTAGTATTTACCTAGAAATGCACAGAATATACAACAGAGGTACTTGATGACAAAATCTAAAAACAAACCATCTTCGGGTTTATTTGCACAAGCCTTTGGAGTGGCTAAAAAGCTCAGTTCGGAATTGCAAAAACTACAAGTTGCCCCAACGACTTCTGGTGTAGCGGGTATTGATTCATCCAATGTGATTGAAGGAAATGCACGTTTGAAGGGCTCGTTTGAGGTGGAGAAATATGAAAGTCCGCAACAGATGTTGCGCCAACAATTTCCAAAATTATCGCACCAACTGTTGGGTCGTCACTACACCAAAGTCAATAATGTGGCCACTTTTATATCTCCTGATTTAAGTGAAAAAGTCTCAGACTATTTATTTCAATGGTTAAATGAATTTAGTTCAAATAGCTCAATGACTGAAAAAATCCTAGAGGAAGCTGGAGTTACAGAAGTTGCAGAGTTGACGAAGGATACAGGGCGCTCACAGCGTTTAAGTCAAGCACTGATTGAACAAAATAAGCTCTTGGCTACAGCTCAAGGTGTGGTGACAGGCGCTACCGGTATCTGGGGCGCTGCTGTTGATATTCCTGCTTCAATCGTTTTGGCCCTTAGAACCATTTATCAAACAGGTCGCTCGCATGGATTTGACTTAACCGAAGAAGTTGATCAAGACGTTGTTGCTTTTATTTTTAAAGAAATTGATTTGGGTATAGTTGCCGAGAAGCAGACATTATTACTCGCTTTAAAAGCCCTTAAATCCATGTTGGAAACTCATGATCTACAGCAGTTTCAACAAATATTGGGTTCAAATAATGATATTGAGCTCGTCAAAAAATGGTTGGTGGATGAAGAGGGGCAGTTTAAATGGGGCTGGCTAAATCATATTCCGCAAGTTTCTGTGATCGGAAAGTTAACGCCAGTTGCAGGTGCTGCATTGGGTGGTTTTTATAGTTGGAAGTTTTTGGAAGATGTTGGACATAAATCTCAATCGGTCTTTGGGGCCGCACGGTTCTATTTAAATGAACATCCATCAGAAAATATTTCGCCATTAGAGGCTTATTATAAAGCTGAAGCCTTATTGAAAAAGGCGAATCCGAAGCGATTGGGTGCTACAGGTGGCGAGTTACATCAAGCAATCGTATCAGATGATATGAAAAATAATGTGATTACCAATGTCACAGTCCAATTGAAAGAAGATGTGAGAACGCAAACTCCAATTGATGAAAAAGTAGAGGATGGCATTCAACAACTTGCTGAGCAACATGTTGTGGAGCATGAACATACTGAACAACAACCTGCTTTAAAAGTAGAGCAAAATGAGTTGTTTGCGGATGAGGATCAAGAGGCTGTGAGTGAGAAAAAAACCATTGATATAGAGCCTGCTTCAACAAAACATAGTTAAATTTTTGATGATGTATTGATCAGCTCAAAAAACAATTTAATTCTAAGAATGGTCAACATTTGCTGTGTATTGCAATGTTGACCATTTATACTTCTTGGCTTACAATTGTGTGCCCTTGAAAAGAGGTGTTTTTCTTTTTTGAGGTTGTTTAATAACGGGAGAATTGCCAAATGGCAACAACAAATCAGTTGATCCGTAAGGGTCGTACAACTTTGATTGAAAAATCAAAAGTTCCTGCGTTGAAGGCTTGTCCACAACGTCGTGGTGTATGTACACGTGTTTACACGACTACACCTAAAAAACCAAACTCAGCAATGCGTAAGGTTTGCCGTGTTCGCTTGACTTCAGGTTTTGAAGTATCTAGCTATATCGGTGGTGAAGGTCATAACTTACAAGAGCACAGTGTTGTTCTTATTCGTGGTGGTCGTGTTAAAGACTTACCAGGTGTACGTTACCATACCGTTCGTGGTTCTTTAGACTGTGCTGGCGTTAAAGATCGTAACCAGTCACGTTCTAAATACGGTACGAAGCGTCCTAAGAAGTAATTCTAGGAAGCTCGCACAAGCAATCCTTTAGCGTTTCGCTTGTTTGAATTCTTCATAGATTTGTAATTCAAGCGACGTATAGTAAGGCCAGCGTAGAGTACATGACACTTGTACAAACTGCTGGATTATCCTGAAGTGTCATATTATTAGGTGTATTAAAATGCCAAGACGTCGCGTAGTCGCTGCTCGTGAGATCCTTCCAGATCCAAAATTTAGCAGCCAAACAATCGCTAAATTCATGAACCACGTAATGCAAGATGGTAAAAAATCTGTTGCTGAAGGTATCGTTTACGGTGCTTTAGAACGTGTTCAAGAAAAAAACAAAGTAGATCCAGTTGAATTTTTCGAGACTACTCTTGAGAAAGTTCGTCCTATGGTCGAAGTTAAAGCACGCCGTGTTGGCGGTGCTACTTATCAAGTACCTATGGAAGTACGCCCATCCCGTCGTACTGCCTTAGCAATGCGTTGGTTAGTAGATGCTGCTGCTAAGCGTTCTGAAAAAACGATGGCTTTACGTCTTGCTGGTGAGTTGCTTGATGCAGCTGAAGGTAAAGGTGCTGCGATCAAAAAACGTGAAGACGTGCATCGTATGGCTGAAGCCAACAAAGCCTTCTCTCACTACCGTTTCTAAACGGATAAAACAGTCCCTAATCAGGAGAATATTCATGCATACAGTAGCTCGATTCAACATCGCTCTCTATCAAAGTGGAGGCTTTGCGGGTATTTAAGTTGCCTGCTTGAATATTCGTGCGCATCAATTTCATTGATGCGCCCTGTTTTAAATATAACATTTAGGAATGTAAGACATCATGGCTCGCCAAACCCCTATTAATCGTTACCGTAACATCGGTATTTCTGCGCACATTGACGCAGGTAAAACAACTACAACTGAACGTATTTTGTTCTACACAGGTGTATCTCACAAAATTGGTGAAGTACACGACGGTGCAGCAACAATGGACTGGATGGAACAAGAGCAAGAGCGTGGTATTACCATTACTTCTGCTGCAACGACTTGTTTCTGGTCTGGCATGAGTAAACAATTCCCACAACACCGTATTAACGTAATTGACACCCCGGGACACGTAGACTTCACGATTGAAGTTGAACGTTCTATGCGTGTTCTTGACGGTGCGTGCATGGTTTACTGTGCAGTTGGTGGTGTACAGCCTCAGTCTGAAACTGTATGGCGTCAAGCGAACAAATATAAAGTGCCTCGTTTAGCATTCGTGAACAAGATGGACCGTACTGGTGCAAACTTCTTCCGTGCGGTTGAACAAGTTAAAACACGTTTGGGCGGTAATCCTGTACCAATCGTTATACCAATTGGTGCTGAAGATACATTCACAGGTGTTGTTGACCTGATCGAAATGAAATCAATCATTTGGGATGAAGCGTCTCAAGGTATGCAGTTTGAATACGGTGAAATTCCGGCTGACTTAGTTGATACTGCTAATGAATGGCGTACTAACATGGTCGAAGCTGCTGCTGAAGCTTCAGAAGCGTTAATGGACAAGTACCTTGAAGAGGGTGAGCTTTCTAGAGAAGAGGTCATCGAAGGTTTACGTGCTCGTACATTAGCTTGTGAAATCCAAGTTATGCTTTGCGGTACTGCATTCAAAAACAAAGGTGTTCAACGTATGTTGGATGCTGTTATTGAATTCTTACCATCACCGACTGAAGTTAAGCCAATCGAAGGTATCCTTGACGATAAAGCTGAAACTAAAGCGATTCGTGAAGCATCTGACGAAGCACCGTTCTCTGCACTTGCGTTCAAAATCATGAACGACAAATTCGTAGGTAACTTAACATTCGTACGTGTTTATTCTGGTGTGCTTAAACAAGGTGATCCAGTATATAACCCAGTTAAGTCTAAGCGTGAGCGTATTGGTCGTATCGTGCAAATGCATGCGAACGAACGTCAAGATCTTGATGAAATTCGTGCAGGTGATATCGCAGCGTGTGTAGGTCTTAAAGACGTTACCACGGGTGATACATTATGTGATGAGAAAAACATCATTACACTTGAACGTATGGAATTCCCAGAGCCAGTAATTTCATTGGCTGTTGAACCAAAAACTAAAGCTGACCAAGAAAAAATGTCAATTGCTTTAGGTCGTTTGGCGAAGGAAGATCCATCTTTCCGCGTTCGTACAGATGAAGAATCTGGTCAAACGATCATTGCTGGTATGGGTGAGCTTCACCTTGATATCCTTGTTGATCGTATGAAGCGTGAATTTAACGTTGAAGCGAACATTGGTAAACCAATGGTTGCTTACCGCGAAACAATCAAAAAGACTGTTGAGCAAGAAGGTAAATTCGTACGTCAAACTGGTGGTAAAGGTAAGTTCGGTCATGTATATGTCCGTCTTGAACCGCTTGATGTTGAAGAAGCTGGTAAAGAATACCAATTCGTTGAAGAAGTTGTTGGTGGTGTAGTACCTAAAGAATTCTTCGGCGCAGTTGATAAAGGTATTCAAGAACGTATGAAGAATGGTGTATTAGCTGGTTACCCTGTTGTGGGTATCAAAGCGACATTATTCGACGGTTCTTATCATGATGTCGATTCTGATGAATTGTCGTTCAAAATGGCGGGTTCTTACGCTTTCCGTGATGGTTTCATGAAAGCAGATCCGATCCTTCTTGAACCAATCATGAAAGTTGAAGTTGAAACTCCAGAAGACTACATGGGCGATATCATGGGTGACTTAAACCGTCGTCGTGGTATGGTTCAAGGTATGGACGATCTTCCTGGTGGAACAAAAGCAATTAAAGCAGAAGTTCCTCTTGCTGAGATGTTTGGTTACGCAACTCAAATGCGTTCTATGTCTCAAGGTCGTGCGACTTACTCTATGGAATTCGCTAAATACGCTGAAACTCCACGTAACGTGGCTGAAGGCATCATCGCTAAGTTCCAGACTGGCGGTAAAAAAGGTGACGACGAGTAATCTTTCGATTATTATATTACCCAACTAAATTTAGTTAAAAACCAAGTGCTCATGGGTGACCCTCATGAGCAGTTTATAAAGGAAGATCATCATGGCTAAAGCCAAGTTTGAACGTAATAAACCACACGTAAACGTGGGTACAATTGGTCACGTTGACCATGGTAAAACAACTTTAACTGCTGCGATTGCAACTATTTGTGCAAAAACTTACGGCGGTGAAGCGAAAGATT
>NZ_RDNY01000018.1:0-5514 GCF_003687745.1 Acinetobacter sp. 2JN-4
ATTTAAAAGCTGGCGATGACTTACTCTCACATGGCAAGTGCCACACTACCATCAGCGCGAAGAGGTTTCACTTCTGAGTTCGGGAAGGGATCAGGTGGTTCACTCTTGCTATTGTCGCCAGCAAACTGTTGTGGTGCTTTGGGGTCTTAATCACGGTGTATTCACCGAGTGCCTTACTTGCGAACCAAAGAGTTATTAACGGATTAGTATATTAAGTCTGTTTTTACGGTGTTCATTATATCTAGCTATTTCACTAAATCAAGATGAAATGATGTTTTATGAATCGATTAAGCTATATATACAACTGCTTGGGTGTTGTATAGTCAAGCCTCACGAGCAATTAGTATTGGTCAGCTTCATACGTCACCGTACTTCCACATCCAACCTATCAACGTCCTAGTCTCGAACGGCTCTTTAGAGGACATAAAGTCCTAGGGAAATCTTATCTTGAGGTAGGCTTCCCGCTTAGATGCTTTCAGCGGTTATCCCTTCCGAACATAGCTACCCGGCGATGCCACTGGCGTGACAACCGGTACACCAGAGGTTCGTCCACTCTGGTCCTCTCGTACTAGGAGCAGATCCTCTCAAATTTCCAGCGCCCACGGTAGATAGGGACCGAACTGTCTCACGACGTTCTAAACCCAGCTCGCGTACCTCTTTAAATGGCGAACAGCCATACCCTTGGGACCTGCTTCAGCCCCAGGATGAGATGAGCCGACATCGAGGTGCCAAACACCGCCGTCGATATGAACTCTTGGGCGGTATCAGCCTGTTATCCCCAGAGTACCTTTTATCCGTTGAGCGATGGCCCTTCCATACAGAACCACCGGATCACTAAGACCTACTTTCGTACCTGCTCGACTTGTGGGTCTCGCAGTTAAGCGCGCTTTTGCCTTTATACTCTACGCGTGATTTCCGACCACGCTGAGCGCACCTTCGTACTCCTCCGTTACTCTTTAGGAGGAGACCGCCCCAGTCAAACTACCCACCAGACATGGTCCTCGCCCCGGATTACGGGGCAGAGTTAGAACCTCAACATTACCAGGGTGGTATTTCAAGGATGGCTCCATTAGAACTAGCGTTCTAACTTCAAAGCCTCCCACCTATCCTACACAAGTAAGGTCAAAGTTCAATGTCAAGCTGCAGTAAAGGTTCACGGGGTCTTTCCGTCTAGCCGCGGGTACACCGCATCTTCACGGCGAATTCGATTTCACTGAGCCTCTGCTGGAGACAGCGCCGCCATCATTATGCCATTCGTGCAGGTCGGAACTTACCCGACAAGGAATTTCGCTACCTTAGGACCGTTATAGTTACGGCCGCCGTTTACTGGGGCTTCGATCAAGAGCTTCGCTTACGCTAACCCCATCAATTAACCTTCCAGCACCGGGCAGGCATCACACCCTATACGTCCACTTTCGTGTTTGCAGAGTGCTATGTTTTTAATAAACAGTTGCAGCGGCCTGGTTTCTGTGGCTGCCAATAGCTCAGGGAGCAAGTCCCATCACCGTCAGCAGCGTACCTTCTCCCGAAGTTACGGTACCATTTTGCCTAGTTCCTTCAGCAGAGTTCTCTCAAGCGCTTTGGTCTACTCGACCTGACCACCTGTGTCGGTTTAGGGTACGATTCCTGTGTAACTGAAGCTTAGAGACTTTTCCTGGAAGCATGGTATCAGCCACTTCACTGTACAAGTACAGCTTGCTATCGACTCTCAGCATAGAGCACCCCGGATTTGCCTAAGATGCATGCCTACTGTCTTCCACCTGGACAACCAACGCCAGGCTGACTTAACCTTCTCCGTCCTCTCATCGCATTACACAGAAGTATTGGAATATTAACCAATTTCCCATCGACTACGCCTCTCGGCCTCGCCTTAGGGGTCGACTCACCCAGCCCCGATTAACGTTGGACTGGAACCCTTGGTCTTTCAGCGAACGGGTTTTTCACCCGTTTTGTCGTTACTCACGTCAGCATTCGCACTTCTGATACCTCCAGCATACTTCTCAATACACCTTCATCGGCTTACAGAACGCTCCCCTACCACGTAACTTAAAAGTTACATCCGCAGCTTCGGCACATAGTTTTAGCCCCGTTACATCTTCCGCGCAGGCCGACTCGACTAGTGAGCTATTACGCTTTCTTTAAAGGGTGGCTGCTTCTAAGCCAACCTCCTAGCTGTCTATGCCTTCCCACATCGTTTCCCACTTAACTATGATTTTGGGGCCTTAGCTGGCGGTCTGGATTGTTTTCCTCTTGACTACGGACGTTAGCACCCGCAGTCTGTCTCCCGGATAGTACTCATTGGTATTCGGAGTTTGCATCGGTTTGGTAAGTCGGGATGACCCCCTAGCCGAAACAGTGCTCTACCCCCAATGGTATTCGTCCGAGGCGCTACCTAAATAGCTTTCGGGGAGAACCAGCTATCACCAGGCTTGATTAGCCTTTCACCCCTATCCACAAGTCATCCCCTGGCTTTTCAACGACAGTGGGTTCGGTCCTCCAGTTAGTGTTACCCAACCTTCAACCTGCTCATGGATAGATCGCCTGGTTTCGGGTCTACACCCAGCAACTAAACGCCCTATTAAGACTCGATTTCTCTACGGCTCCCCTATTCGGTTAACCTTGCTACTGAATGTAAGTCGCTGACCCATTATACAAAAGGTACGCAGTCACCAAACAAGTTGGCTCCCACTGCTTGTATGCATGCGGTTTCAGGATCTATTTCACTCCCCTCACAGGGGTTCTTTTCGCCTTTCCCTCACGGTACTGGTTCACTATCGGTCAGTCAGGAGTATTTAGCCTTGGAGGATGGTCCCCCCATATTCAGACAAGGTTTCACGTGCCTCGCCCTACTCGTCATCATTATGTGTGCCCTTTCGTGTACGGGAATATCACCCTCTACGTTCGCACTTCCCAGAGCGTTCCACTAGAACACACATAACTTAATGGGCTGATCCCCGTTCGCTCGCCGCTACTAAGGGAATCTCAATTGATTTCTTTTCCTAAGGGTACTGAGATGTTTCACTTCCCCTCGTTCGCCTTGCATACCTATGTATTCAGTATGCAATACCTACCTTATGGTAAGTGGGTTCCCCCATTCAGAAATCTCCGGATCAAAGGATATTTGCCGCCTCCCCGGAGCTTATCGCAGGCTATTACGTCTTTCATCGCCTCTGACTGCCAAGGCATCCACCACATGCACTTAATTACTTGACTATACAACCCCAAACAGTCGTTAACACATACAAGTGAGTGTTATCGTTGCAATCTTAATTGCTACTATCTGTTGTCTGTGAACTTAATCACTGTACAGCTTCAATCTAATTCATATACCAAAACGCTTGATTCAGTTAATCGCTAGTTCTCGCATTAATCTTTCATCTAACTGCAACACTTACGTATTACCGTTAAAATCATATTAATCGAGTTTTGAACAATTTATTTCAGACTCAATTCTACTAATCTGTTAATGAATTAATGTAACCTCGTCAGCTACATTAAACTGTGATAAATCACAGAACTTAATAAGTTTATATCTCAACTCACTAAATTCTGTAATCTTTAGCTCAGGCTACGTATTTAATATTAAATACGTGGTGGAGACTAGGAGAGTCGAACTCCTGACCTCCTGCGTGCAAAGCAGGCGCTCTACCAACTAAGCTAAGTCCCCAGCTTATCATTGTGAATTCTATATCTTTAAATCTTTTAGCTTTAGCGATCAGATTTGGTGGGTCTGACAAGACTTGAACTTGTGACCCCACGCTTATCAAGCGTGTGCTCTAACCAACTGAGCTACAGACCCTCAGATATATCTTCAAGAAGAACAACTTGTTGTGGATTCTTACCGGCCATCAATCTTTCGTTAAGGAGGTGATCCAGCCGCAGGTTCCCCTACGGCTACCTTGTTACGACTTCACCCCAGTCATCGGCCACACCGTGGTAACCGCCCTCTTTGCAGTTAGGCTAGCTACTTCTGGTGCAACAAACTCCCATGGTGTGACGGGCGGTGTGTACAAGGCCCGGGAACGTATTCACCGCGGCATTCTGATCCGCGATTACTAGCGATTCCGACTTCATGGAGTCGAGTTGCAGACTCCAATCCGGACTACGATCGGCTTTTTGAGATTAGCATCCTATCGCTAGGTAGCAACCCTTTGTACCGACCATTGTAGCACGTGTGTAGCCCTGGCCGTAAGGGCCATGATGACTTGACGTCGTCCCCGCCTTCCTCCAGTTTGTCACTGGCAGTATCCTTAAAGTTCCCGGCATTACCCGCTGGCAAATAAGGAAAAGGGTTGCGCTCGTTGCGGGACTTAACCCAACATCTCACGACACGAGCTGACGACAGCCATGCAGCACCTGTATGTAGATTCCCGAAGGCACCAATCCATCTCTGGAAAGTTTCTACTATGTCAAGGCCAGGTAAGGTTCTTCGCGTTGCATCGAATTAAACCACATGCTCCACCGCTTGTGCGGGCCCCCGTCAATTCATTTGAGTTTTAGTCTTGCGACCGTACTCCCCAGGCGGTCTACTTATCGCGTTAGCTGCGCCACTAAAGTCTCAAAGACCCCAACGGCTAGTAGACATCGTTTACGGCATGGACTACCAGGGTATCTAATCCTGTTTGCTCCCCATGCTTTCGTACCTCAGTGTCAGTATTAGGCCAGATGGCTGCCTTCGCCATCGGTATTCCTCCAGATCTCTACGCATTTCACCGCTACACCTGGAATTCTACCATCCTCTCCCATACTCTAGCTAACCAGTATCGAATGCAATTCCCAAGTTAAGCTCGGGGATTTCACATTTGACTTAATTAGCCACCTACGCACGCTTTACGCCCAGTAAATCCGATTAACGCTCGCACCCTCTGTATTACCGCGGCTGCTGGCACAGAGTTAGCCGGTGCTTATTCTGCGAGTAACGTCCACTATCCTAGAGTATTAATCTAGGTAGCCTCCTCCTCGCTTAAAGTGCTTTACAACCATAAGGCCTTCTTCACACACGCGGCATGGCTGGATCAGGGTTCCCCCCATTGTCCAATATTCCCCACTGCTGCCTCCCGTAGGAGTCTGGGCCGTGTCTCAGTCCCAGTGTGGCGGATCATCCTCTCAGACCCGCTACAGATCGTCGCCTTGGTAGGCCTTTACCCCACCAACTAGCTAATCCGACTTAGGCTCATCTATTAGCGCAAGGCCCGAAGGTCCCCTGCTTTCTCCCGTAGGACGTATGCGGTATTAGCATCCCTTTCGGAATGTTGTCCCCCACTAATAGGCAGATTCCTAAGCATTACTCACCCGTCCGCCGCTAGGTAAAGTAGCAAGCTACTCTTCCCCGCTCGACTTGCATGTGTTAAGCCTGCCGCCAGCGTTCAATCTGAGCCATGATCAAACTCTTCAGTTTAAAATCAGTAGTACCTTTAAAGGGTACCAATCTTGGCTCATCAATTTTCTGACAAATATTTCTCAAATAAACTTCGAGTAATTTCTACCATCTAATCAATGAAAATAATTTCGATC
>NZ_RDNY01000019.1:0-1987 GCF_003687745.1 Acinetobacter sp. 2JN-4
ATCATAAGTTACATGATCTTCTTTACGTTGCACCAAATGACTACATGACTGCTCAAGAGTTTTGGGAGTTGTTAATGGTGTGTTTGTGCCTACGCGGCAATTTTTTTGCATATAAAGTTTATGCACTAGGCCAAGTTGTTGAGTTGTTACCGCTTGAACCCTCAACCGTTACTCCAAAACTTAAAGATGATTGGACTGTTGAATATCATGTTTCATTTAAAGATGGCGTGAAGATCCTTTCACAGCAAGAAATTTGGCATGTTCGATTATTCACTTTAGATGGTTTAAATGGGCTAAATCCAATTGCCTACGCTAGAAAGTGTTTTTCTCTTGGTTTAGATCTTGAGACGCACGGCTCAAATCTTTTTAAAAATGGTGCTGTTACTTCAGGTGTTTTAGAAACTGATGAAGAACTTACTGATACAGCATTTGGTAGGCTCAAAACAGAGTTTACTGAAAATCATACAGGGCTTACCAATGTTTATAAGCCAATGATTTTAGAGAAGGGACTTAAGTGGAAACCAACAGCACTCAATCTTGAAGACTCTCAATTTCTTGAAACGAGAAATTATCAATCAAATGAAATTTGCGCTTTGTATCGTGTGCCTCCGCATTTAGCAGGCATGTTGGAAAAAATGACACTGAATAATATTGAGCACATGGGTATGTCCTTTGTGAGTTATTCACTTGTCCCTTATATGACGCGTATTGAGTCACGCATCAAAGTCGGTCTGATCAAACCAAGTGAACAAAATAAATATTATGCCAAGTTCAATGCAGGAGCATTGATCCGCGGTGATTTGAAAACCAGATATGAGTCATATGCGATCGGTATCAACTGGGGTTTTTTATGTCCAAACGATGCTAGGGAACTAGAAGACATGGACCCACGCGAAGGCGGTGACATTTACCTCACACCAATGAATATGACTACCAATCCTGATAAGGGGAAAGATAGTGGAAGTTAAATATTTAAATGTTCCCCTAAAAATCAAATCTGTATCAGATACGGGTGAGTTTGAAGGGTACGCATCTGTTTTTGATGTCATTGATAGTTACAGCGATATCGTAGTCCGTGGTGCGTTCCAAAAGTCATTAGAACGTTGGGCTGAAAGAAATGATTTACCTTCAGTTTTATGGCAACACCAAATGGCCGAACCGATTGGACCATTTACCGAGATGAAAGAAGACGATTATGGGCTTTTTGTTCGTGGTCGTTTACTTATTGATGATGATCCATTGGCAAAACGTGCGCATGCTCATATGAAGGCTGGCAGTGTCAAAGGGATGTCGATTGGTTACATGCTCAAAGATTGGGAATATGACTCTGCAAAGGGTGCATTTTTACTTAAAGAAATTGATCTGTGGGAAGTGTCTATTGTGACCATGCCTGCAAATACTGAAGCAAAGATTACCGAAGTGAAAGCATCGCTTCAAAAAGGCGAGATTCCTTCGCCGTCCAGTGTAGAGAAAGCATTACGAGAGGTAATGGGACTTTCTCAAAAACAGGCCAAGGCTTTTATGGCTAAAGGCTACAGTGCATTAGGTTCTCAGCGAGATGTTGAAAGTCAATCCAGCACAGTCGATTCAATTAAAGACTTAACAGCATTTTTAAGAGGATAAATACTCATGGCTATTGATGAAAAAGATCTTGGTGAAGTAATCACAGATCTAAAGGGTGCATTTGAAGATTTTAAAAAATCAAATGATAAAGAGCTTGATGCGATTAAAGCGGAAAAGGCAAAGCAAGTTGAAGTAACAGATAAACTTAATGAAAAATTGGGTGATCTAGATGCTTTAAAAGCAGAGCTTGAAAAGGAAATTAAACAAGCGAAGCGACCAGGTGCACCAAGTGGTGGTGATGTTGAAGCACATAAAACAGGCTTTTTACAATTCCTGCGCAAAGGTAATGACGATGGGCTTGCTGATCTTCAAAAAAAGGCAATTCAAATTGGTGTAGATGCAGATGGTGGTTATGCCGTACCAG
>NZ_RDNY01000020.1:0-1631 GCF_003687745.1 Acinetobacter sp. 2JN-4
TGCCAGAACGAATCATATAATCAAAAGCAGAGAGTGAAGCTTTAGCGCCTTCACCCGTCGCAATGATGATTTGTTTATAAGGCACAGTGGTACAGTCACCCGCAGCAAACACACCTTTAACATTGGTTTCATTACGATCATTTACGATGATCTCACCACGATTACTCAACTCAAATGCACTGTCTTTCAAGAAATCGGTGTTTGGTAATAAACCAATCTGAACGAAGATACCTGCAAGCTCAACCACATGTTCCTCATCAGTTGCACGGTCTTTGTATTTTAAGCCAGTGACTTGAGAGCCATCACCCAAGACTTCAGTACTGAGTGCATTCAGAATCACGGTGGTATTTGGCAAGCTGTTTAACTTGTTCTGTAACACTTGGTCGGCACGAAGTTTGGTATCAAATTCAACCAACGTGACATGCTCAACGATGCCTGCAAGGTCAATTGCAGCTTCCACACCAGAGTTACCACCACCAATCACGGCAACACGCTTACCTTTGAACAGTGGACCGTCACAGTGTGGGCAATACGCCACACCACGGGTACGGTATTCTGCTTCACCTGGTACATTCATTTCTCTCCAACGCGCACCTGTAGAAAGAATGATGGTTTTTGATTCAAGCTTGGCACCATTTTCAAGTTCAACTTCAACCAAGCCTGTCGTAGTTTGATCCGCACCAATGATCTTGCTGACACGTTGCAAGTTCATGATGTCGACATCATATTCACGTACATGTGCTTCCATCTCGGCAGCAAACTTAGGACCAACCGTTTTTTGTACAGAAGTAAAGTTTTCAATATCCATGGTATCCATCACCTGACCGCCAAAGCGCTCCGCCACGATACCCGTATTGATCCCTTTACGAGCTGCATAGATCGCTGCGGTTGCCCCAGCAGGACCACCACCGATCACCAAGACATCAAAGGCATCTTTGGCATTGATCGCTGCTGCATCTTTCTCTGCTGAGTTGGTATCTAACTTGGCTATGATTTCTTCCAAAGTCATACGACCTTGACCAATGTGTTGATCATCTTGGAATACCATCGGTACAGCCAAGATTTTGCGTTGTTCCACTTCGTCTTGGAAGAATGCACCATCAATCATGGTGGTAGTGGTATTTGGGTTGTTGATCGCGATCAAGTTCAATGCCTGAACCACATCTGGACAGTTATGACAGCTCAATGAAATAAATACATCAAAGTTTGCCGCAAGATTTAAGCCTTTAATCTGATTCAACACTTCATCAGAGACCTTAGGGGCATAACCAGACACTTGTAACAATGCCAAGATCAAAGAAGTAAACTCATGTCCCATCGGTAAGCCAGCAAAGAATACACGTGGCTGTTCGCCTGCTTTAGCTACCCCAAAACTTGGACGGCGAGCGTTTGAACCATCAAAACGTGCAGTCACCTGATCAGACAATTCCGCAATCTCAGTGACAAGTTCTTTGATTTTTGCGGCTTTGTCTGAATCATCTAAAGCAGCAACCAACTCGATCGGACTTTCTAAACGTTCTAAGTAAGCTTTTAATTGAGTTTTAATATTTTGATCTAACATCGATGTCTCCAAATTCTCAACAATTCAAGTCGGCTAAATTCATTCAATGAGGCTATAGTACGCAAAAGCA
>NZ_RDNY01000021.1:0-1430 GCF_003687745.1 Acinetobacter sp. 2JN-4
GCCACTTCACTGAGGGCTTTGGCATTGTTCTGGTTGCCTTCCAGTTGTTGTTTGGCTGTTTGCGCTTCGAGGTGTTCGCCTTGTGCTTGTTGTTGTGCATGGGTGCTGATCAGTAAGCCTTCTCCTGCTCGAATCGCGCCCCATTGGTCCGTGCGTAGTTCAAAGCCTTCGCCTCGGTCTTCGCTTTCTGCTTCTGATTTGGGATGGCTGAGTTTGCCGAGATTGAGTTGGCTGGCTGCATGGCTGCTTTGTAGTTGTGCGCTGATCTGTCCAGTGGTGTCGTCAAAACGGAGTTGGTTGTAACCTGAACCTTGGTATTCTTTGGATTTGATCCCTGCAAGTTTTTTGGTATCTGGCAGTTGTCCTTGGTCATCGAATTTTGTCGGACTGCGTTGTGCTTCGTGCAGTCGTCCTGTGACATAAGGTCGGTCGATGTTGCCGTCAAAGAAGTCGATCACCACGATTTCACCAATGCGTGGCAGGAAGCGTGCGCCATAGCCTTCGCCTGCCCATGGAGTGAGTACATCAACCCATGCTGAATCGGTATCGTTGTCGTTACTGCCTGCACCACCATCGTGTTGATGGTCGTCATTTCGAGTGAACAGAAAGCGGACTTTGATTCTGCCCCATTCATCGACATGGATTTCTTCACCTGATGGTCCAACCACTTTGGCGCGTTGTGGATGGGCTGCTGGGCGGTGTTGTAGGGGTTGGTATTCGGGTACGGTTTTGATGCTGCGACGTTGTAGCGTCAGTTGGTTGGCTTGGCGTTCTTCGCTCTTGTTTGTGTGCTTGTGGTCTTGCTGCCATTGGCTTTGATCGATCAAGCTTTGGATTTGTTGGTTTAAGTCTTTGGGTAGGTTGTTTTGGTTGTAGTAGTTTTTAGCAATGATCAGAAATTCTTGGTCTGATCCGCTGTGTTGGTCGATCTCTGGGTGTTCGTTCAGTTTAAACCAGTAGCCCACTTGGCTATCGCGTACGGTGGTATGGGCAATAAATTGTTTGGCTTGGGCATCGTGGTAGTGGCTGAGGTTTTGGTTGAGTTTTTCAATTTGGTTGTTGCCTGATGCGGTTGCGCCATCTTCGCCATTTAGGTCCTGCATCCATGCTGGGGTGAAGTGCCATGCATCTTCGAGTCCCAAGCTGGCATTGTCGTGTTGTTCGCTATGCCGATGTTTGCTTTGGACGCTGCCTGCACCGTCTTCTTGTTCTAAGGCATCAGCTTGCCAGCGTTGGACATGCACTGCGGTGGGTTGTAGAGAACGTTCCGCAATGAGGCTGGTCATGCTGTCGTATTGTTCGGTGGCACTGCTGCGATGGTAGCGAATCGTTCTTCGATTTAAGGCTTGGTATTGGTTGTTGTCATCGATCAAACGAAGTTTTTGGGCTTGGATTGGGCTATTGCTGTTGGCAACGTTGAGTTGGGCTTC
>NZ_RDNY01000022.1:0-1055 GCF_003687745.1 Acinetobacter sp. 2JN-4
TGAAACAGGTACACCAACATTAAAACAAATTATGGCTACCATGGGGGAGATTTACGCTAATCCACAAGCCACACAAACCTCACTAGATGATGTTTTCTTTAATGTTGAGACATGGCTACAAGATGAAATTGCTCGTGAGTTTGCAGAAAAAGAAGGCTTAGCTTTCTTGCTTGGTGATGGAATTAACAAGCCCAAAGGTATTCTAGATAATCCTTTTGAAGCGACGGATGATAAAACTCGTCCATTCGGAACGATCCAACAACTGAGTTCTGGTACTGCTGGAACTTTTAATGGCGACAACCTAATTGATCTAATCTATTCAATTAAGGCTGGGTATCGTCAGAACGCAGTTTTTATGATGACCAATCTTACACAATCTAAAGCCCGTAAGTTGAAAGACAACGAAGGCAATTACCTGTGGCAACCTGGTCTACAAGCTGGACAACCTTCAACCTTGTTAAGCTATGGAATTGAAGAAAACAACGATATGCCAGAAGCCGAAGCAGATGCGAATGCTATTTTATTTGGTGATTTCAAACGTGGTTATACCATTGTTGATCGCATGGGAACTCGTATTTTACGCGATCCATTCACAAATAAACCTTATGTTGGTTTCTACACAACAAAACGTGTTGGGGGAATGTTGACAGATAGTAGTGCATTTAAAGTTTTAGCTTTAAAAGCATAACTTTAAACGTATTATCATGATGGATTTATAAAGCCTCTTTGTGGAGGCTTTATTATTTGGAGAGCATAAATGCCACCATTAATCTTAGTGAATTACAATTTTAAGATTGCTATCAATAACGGTAATCAAGTGATTGAGTTTGAACAGGGTGAACATGATGTCAGTGACCGAGTTGCTTTAGTAGCTGTAGAGCAATTAAAAGTTGCTAAATATTCACATTCTTCATCAAAATCTGATCCAACTGATCCAACTGATCCAACTGATCCAACTGATCCAACTGATCCAACTGATCCAACTGATCCAACTGATCCAACTGATCCAACTGATCCAACTGATCCAACTGATCCAACTGATCCAACTGATCCAA
>NZ_RDNY01000023.1:0-834 GCF_003687745.1 Acinetobacter sp. 2JN-4
AAGTAACATAGAAGTTACCGTTGATTTGTTGTTGCTTATATTCAGCGTTAGCAGCAGCGCTATCTACGTCGCCTTTAACTTGGTTATATTCAACTTCAAAACCTAACCAAGGTGTTAATTCCACACCAATAGCAGCACCAACGAATAAATCGTCTTGTAATTCACCGCTAGTAGTTAAATGATCACCACCATTGTTGTGCTTACTGTCTTGGAATGTGTAACCAAGCAATAATGGAGTAATTGTTACGCCCGCATTAGCAGCAGCTAAAGGAGCAGCAACAAGCATAGCAAGTGCGATACGACTCAATTTCATGGATATCCTCCAGAGATAACAATTGTTTGTTTTCTAAACTTAATCAATTTTGAATACTGAGAAATAGCCTTGTTGTATCTTTTTCAGTTATTCACTTTATGTTGAATCATACAAATACCCAATCAATTTTCCAAGTATTTAATACCATTTAGCTAGCAGCCACTGAAAAACGACTTATTTCTCTTCCAAAAATCTAGAAAACTCTAATCTCATAATACTTAATAAAGCTGTGAGAGATTATCACTTTTTAATCAAAACCTTAACAAGATATCATAATTTTTTTTAATAAAACTAAATAGTCCTCACAATCTATCCAGCATTAAGACAAGATTATTCTAGTTTCTTAGCCATTATGTTTACTTTTACATCAATGCCACAAAACGTTTATATCCATAAAAAAAGCGACTCAAATGAGTCGCTTTTTTATAATTTCAATGACTTGAAATTATTGACCTGGTTGAACTAAAACAGTACGGCTACCAGAAATCGCAGCGAATACGCGACGGTTCATAGCACGACCT
>NZ_RDNY01000024.1:0-656 GCF_003687745.1 Acinetobacter sp. 2JN-4
ACTCTGCAAAGGGTGCATTTTTACTTAAAGAAATTGATCTGTGGGAAGTGTCTATTGTGACCATGCCTGCAAATACTGAAGCAAAGATTACCGAAGTGAAAGCATCGCTTCAAAAAGGCGAGATTCCACCGCCGTCAACAGTGGAAAAAGCCCTGCGAGAGGCATTGGGTTTTACACGTTCACAAGCCAAAGGATTTATGTCCAAAGGCTACAGCGCATTAGAACAGCGAGAGGCTGATCAAGAAGATGCGCTTCAATCACTTAAGTCCTTAAAATCCATTTTCGTAGGTAAATAATCATGGGTATTGAAAAGAAAGATATTGAAGAGGTTGCAGCAGACCTTAAAGGTGCATTTGAAGATTTTAAAAAGGCAAATGACAAAGAGCTTGAAGCAATCAAGGCAGAAAAAGACAAGCTTGAACAAAAGACTGATCAGTTGAATGAAAAGTTAGGTGATCTAGATGCTTTAAAAGCAGAGCTTGAAAAGGAAATTAAACAAGCGAAGCGACCAGGTGCACCAAGTGGTGGGGATGTTGAAGCACATAAAACAGGCTTTTTACAATTCCTGCGCAAAGGTAATGACGATGGGCTTGCTGATCTTCAAAAAAAGGCAATTCAAATTGGTGTAGATGCAGATGGTGGTTATGCCGTACCAG
>NZ_RDNY01000025.1:0-587 GCF_003687745.1 Acinetobacter sp. 2JN-4
GGTCCTTATGGCGAACAAGCTGTAATCGACTTAGTTGCTGCACTTGACTCTTACATTCCAGAGCCAGAGCGTGCAATCGACAAAGCATTCCTAATGCCAATCGAAGATGTATTCTCGATTTCTGGTCGTGGTACAGTTGTAACTGGCCGTGTAGAATCAGGTATCGTTAAAGTTGGCGAATCAGTTGAAATCGTTGGTATTCGTGACACTGTTGTGACGACTGTAACTGGCGTTGAAATGTTCCGTAAATTGCTTGACGAAGGTCGTGCTGGCGAGAACTGTGGTGTTCTTCTTCGTGGTACTAAGCGTGAAGACGTACAACGTGGTCAAGTACTTGCTAAGCCAGGTACAATCAAGCCGCACACTAAATTCGATGCAGAAGTATATGTACTTTCTAAAGAAGAAGGTGGTCGTCACACTCCATTCTTAAATGGTTACCGTCCACAGTTCTACTTCCGTACAACTGACGTAACTGGCGCAATCCAATTACAAGACGGCGTTGAAATGGTTATGCCAGGTGACAACGTTGAAATGTCAGTAGAATTAATTCACCCAATCGCAATGGACCCAGGTCTACGTTTTGCGAT
>NZ_RDNY01000026.1:0-571 GCF_003687745.1 Acinetobacter sp. 2JN-4
CATTGATGCTGTTGATCTGACTCGCATTTGCAGATGATTGTGTGGCCGCTGCATTGGCAGTGGTAAGTGCCGTTGCTGCATTGGTTTTCGCTTCAGTGGCATTACTGTTAGCCGTATTTGCAGTGTTGGCTGCTTCGTTGGCCGTAGTCGTTGCAGCTGCTGCCGATGCACTGGCCTGTTGTGCCATGCTTGACGCTGATCCAGCAGTGGTCACTGCTGTTTCTGCTTTCGTCACCGCACTCGCTGCATTTACTTTTGCCTCTGATGCATCACCTTCAGCAACATCAACTCGATTGTCTAATGCTTGAATGGCACTTGAGTTACTTGTTGATGCTGTTACTGCACTGTCTGCCGTCTGGCGTACCGATGCCAAGGCTGTGTCATTCTTGGCGATATAGCTATTGATCGCACTGGCATTGGCTTCATCACCCGATGCACGTGCTGTACGTTCTTCCTGAATCGCTGCCTGATTTACACCAACCTGCGCATTCACCGTATCAATCCGTTGACCTAAAGCACTGTCTGCATCTGCAAATGCTGATTGAATCGTCCAAGACGATGCTTGGTTACT
>NZ_RDNY01000027.1:0-536 GCF_003687745.1 Acinetobacter sp. 2JN-4
AAGTTTGAACGTAATAAACCACACGTAAACGTGGGTACAATTGGTCACGTTGACCATGGTAAAACAACTTTAACTGCTGCGATTGCAACTATTTGTGCAAAAACTTACGGCGGTGAAGCGAAAGATTACTCACAAATCGACTCAGCTCCTGAAGAAAAAGCACGTGGTATTACCATTAATACATCACACGTAGAATACGATTCTCCAATCCGTCACTACGCTCACGTAGACTGCCCGGGCCACGCCGATTATGTTAAAAACATGATTACTGGTGCTGCTCAGATGGACGGCGCGATCCTTGTATGTGCTGCGACTGATGGTCCTATGCCACAAACTCGTGAACACATCCTACTTTCACGTCAGGTTGGTGTACCTTACATCATCGTATTCTTAAACAAGTGTGACCTTGTTGATGATGAAGAATTACTTGAATTAGTAGAAATGGAAGTTCGTGAACTTCTTTCTACTTATGACTTCCCAGGTGATGACACTCCAATCATCCGTGGTTCAGCGCTTCAAGCATTAAACGGTAACGA
>NZ_RDNY01000028.1:0-436 GCF_003687745.1 Acinetobacter sp. 2JN-4
AGTGCATAAACTTTATATGCAAAAAAATTGCCGCGTAGGCACAAACACACCATTAACAACTCCCAAAACTCTTGAGCAGTCATGTAGTCATTTGGTGCAACGTAAAGAAGATCATGTAACTTATGATCTTCAGCAGGAATCTTTTTCTTGCCCTCTTTGCGATATAGCCGACAAGGCAACATCCCCATGCTTTCAGACAAAACCCTTACACATGTAAATACAGTTGTTAATTGCATTGCTCGTGTTGGGGTTATTGGCTGACTACCAACGACACAATCAGCACCCCAAAGTCTGGCTAAATCATCAGGACTAGAAATGATTGAGGGCGAATTCTTGAAACCAAGAAACGCCCCCATTTTTGATAATAAATTCATTACAATCTTCTAACCCCGTGTTTCTCCAAGTGTTGAGATAAATTCGATTCTTGTTTCTGGCT
>NZ_RDNY01000029.1:0-420 GCF_003687745.1 Acinetobacter sp. 2JN-4
ATCATAAGTTACATGATCTTCTTTACGTTGCACCAAATGACTACATGACTGCTCAAGAGTTTTGGGAGTTGTTAATGGTGTGTTTGTGCCTACGCGGCAATTTTTTTGCATATAAAGTTTATGCACTGGGCCAAGTTGTTGAGTTGTTACCGCTTGATCCCTCAACTGTTACCCCAAAACTTAAAGATGATTGGACTGTTGAATATCACGTTTTATTTAAAGATGGTGTGAAGATCCTTTCACAGCAAGAAATTTGGCATGTTCGATTATTCACATTAGATGGTTTAAATGGACTAAATCCAATTGCCTACGCTAGAAAGTGTTTTTCTCTTGGTTTAGATCTTGAGACGCACGGCTCAAATCTTTTTAAAAATGGTGCTGTTACTTCAGGTGTTTTAGAAACTGATGAAGAACTTACTG
>NZ_RDNY01000030.1:0-408 GCF_003687745.1 Acinetobacter sp. 2JN-4
GATGTTGAAGCACATAAAACAGGCTTTTTACAATTCCTGCGCAAAGGTAATGACGATGGGCTTGCTGATCTTCAAAAAAAGGCAATTCAAATTGGTGTAGATGCAGATGGTGGTTATGCCGTACCAGAGGAACTAGACCGAACAATTTTACAGTTGCTTCATGATGAAAGTCCAATGCGTAAAGTGTGTAATCAAATCACCGTAAGTACATCTGACTATAAAAAATTAGTCAGTTTGGGTGGCGCGGGTAGTGGTTGGGTTGGTGAAACAGCCGCACGTCCTGAAACAGGTACACCAACATTAAAACAAATTATGGCTACCATGGGGGAGATTTACGCTAATCCACAAGCCACACAAACCTCACTAGATGATGTTTTCTTTAATGTTGAGACATGGCTACAAGATGAA
>NZ_RDNY01000031.1:0-325 GCF_003687745.1 Acinetobacter sp. 2JN-4
CTGAAGCGAAAACCAATGCAGCAACGGCACTTACCACTGCCAATGCAGCGGCCACACAATCATCTGCAAATGCGAGTCAGATCAACAGCATCAATGCATCATTGGCTGATAAAGCCAGTACAGGTGCTTTGGAGTCGGTGAAATCTGACGTTAATGAGTTAGATGGACGTGTCACTGCCAACACTGAGAAAGTGGACGGAGTCTTTGCCAAGGTTACGCCTTTGACTGCTGACCAGAACAACTGGACGGCAGATTCAGGCAGTAACCAAGCATCGTCTTGGACGATTCAATCAGCATTTGCAGATGCAGACAGTGCTTTAGGTCA
>NZ_RDNY01000032.1:0-320 GCF_003687745.1 Acinetobacter sp. 2JN-4
ATCAATTTTCTGACAAATATTTCTCAAATAAACTTCGAGTAATTTCTACCATCTAATCAATGAAAATAATTTCGATCGATTAACCAGTAAAAATCCACACAAGTTGTTCTTCTTCAATTCTTAATGATCTTCTCGATGATTCGTCACCATCAAGCTAGGTCGGCTATATTACTCTTAATCTCTTAAAAGTCAATAGGCAATTTAGATATTTTTAAAACTTATTCTTAAACACAAGATTTAAATCTTTCAATCCAAATCCTTGTTTCTCAACAAGTTTTTATCCGCATCACCGCCGATGGATGTGCATTCTACAGCATTTC
>NZ_RDNY01000033.1:0-306 GCF_003687745.1 Acinetobacter sp. 2JN-4
CTTTGTATCGTGTGCCTCCGCATTTAGCAGGCATGTTGGAAAAAATGACACTGAATAATATTGAGCACATGGGTATGTCCTTTGTGAGTTATTCACTTGTCCCTTATATGACGCGTATTGAGTCACGTATCAAAGTCGGTTTGATCAAACCAAGTGAACAAAATAAATATTATGCCAAATTCAATGCAGGAGCATTGATCCGCGGTGATTTGAAAACCAGATATGAGTCATATGCGATCGGTATCAACTGGGGTTTTTTATGTCCAAACGATGCTAGGGAACTAGAAGACATGGACCCACGCGAAG
>NZ_RDNY01000034.1:0-279 GCF_003687745.1 Acinetobacter sp. 2JN-4
GAAGCGATGCTTTCACTTCGGTAATCTTTGCTTCAGTATTTGCAGGCATGGTCACAATAGACACTTCCCACAGATCAATTTCTTTAAGTAAAAATGCACCCTTTGCAGAGTCATATTCCCAATCTTTCAGCATGTAACCAATCGACATCCCCTTGACACTGCCAGCCTTCATATGAGCATGCGCACGTTTTGCCAATGGATCATCATCAATAAGTAAACGACCACGAACAAAAAGCCCATAATCGTCTTCTTTCATCTCGGTAAATGGTCCAATCGGTT
>NZ_RDNY01000035.1:0-267 GCF_003687745.1 Acinetobacter sp. 2JN-4
CTTCATCACCATCAACTAAACCACCTGGGTTCGGTACTGTCCAACTGCCATCCGGTCCAGCAACAACCTCTGCTGTACTACCATCTGGGAAGGTCACCGTCACCGTCGAATCAGGTTCTGCTGTACCTGTAATTGGATCAGTGCCATTGATTGGATCAAGCACTGGAGCATCTGGCGCTACGGTATCAATGGTGATCGTACCTGTAGTGCTACCTTCGTTACCTGCTGCATCTGTGGCTGTCACTGTGACGGTGTAGTCACCATCTG
>NZ_RDNY01000036.1:0-255 GCF_003687745.1 Acinetobacter sp. 2JN-4
CTAGAAAGTGTTTTTCTCTTGGTTTAGATCTTGAGACGCACGGCTCAAATCTTTTTAAAAATGGTGCTGTTACTTCAGGTGTTTTAGAAACTGATGAAGAACTTACTGATACAGCATTTGGTAGGCTTAAAACAGAGTTTACTGAAAATCATACAGGGCTTACCAATGTTTATAAGCCAATGATTTTAGAGAAGGGACTTAAGTGGAAACCAACAGCACTCAATCTTGAAGACTCTCAATTTCTTGAAACGAGAA
>NZ_RDNY01000037.1:0-255 GCF_003687745.1 Acinetobacter sp. 2JN-4
TAAATGGTCCAATCGGTTCGGCCATTTGGTGTTGCCATAAAACTGAAGGTAAATCATTTCTTTCAGCCCAACGTTCTAATGACTTTTGGAACGCACCACGGACTACGATATCGCTGTAACTATCAATAACATCAAAAACAGATGCGTACCCTTCAAACTCACCCGTATCTGATACAGATTTGATTTTTAGGGGAACATTTAAATATTTAACTTCCACTATCTTTCCCCTTATCAGGATTGGTAGTCATATTCATT
>NZ_RDNY01000038.1:0-255 GCF_003687745.1 Acinetobacter sp. 2JN-4
GACCAGAAATCGAGAATACATCTTCGATTGGCATTAGGAATGCTTTGTCGATTGCACGCTCTGGCTCTGGAATGTAAGAGTCAAGTGCAGCAACTAAGTCGATTACAGCTTGTTCGCCATAAGGACCGTCGTTACCGTTTAATGCTTGAAGCGCTGAACCACGGATGATTGGAGTGTCATCACCTGGGAAGTCATAAGTAGAAAGAAGTTCACGAACTTCCATTTCTACTAATTCAAGTAATTCTTCATCATCAA
>NZ_RDNY01000039.1:0-255 GCF_003687745.1 Acinetobacter sp. 2JN-4
GACCAGAAATCGAGAATACATCTTCGATTGGCATTAGGAATGCTTTGTCGATTGCACGCTCTGGCTCTGGAATGTAAGAGTCAAGTGCAGCAACTAAGTCGATTACAGCTTGTTCGCCATAAGGACCATCGTTACCGTTTAATGCTTGAAGCGCTGAACCACGGATGATTGGAGTGTCATCACCTGGGAAGTCATAAGTAGAAAGAAGTTCACGAACTTCCATTTCTACTAATTCAAGTAATTCTTCATCATCAA
>NZ_RDNY01000040.1:0-255 GCF_003687745.1 Acinetobacter sp. 2JN-4
GTACTTTGGGTAATGCTGGTATCGGTGCTTTCTGGCGCTTGAACGATGCTTTATCTCTTCGTACTGAAGCTCGTGGTACTTATAACATCGATGAAGACTTCTGGAACTATACAGCACTTGCTGGTTTAAACGTAGTTCTTGGTGGTCACTTGAAGCCTGCTGCGCCAGTCGTAGAAGTTGCTCCAGTTGAACCAACTCCAGTTGCTCCACAGCCACAAGAGTTGACTGAAGATCTTAACATGGAACTTCGTGTAT
>NZ_RDNY01000041.1:0-251 GCF_003687745.1 Acinetobacter sp. 2JN-4
CAGATGGTGACTACACCGTCACAGTGACAGCCACAGATGCAGCAGGTAACGAAGGTAGCACTACAGGTACGATCACCATTGATACCGTAGCGCCAGATGCTCCAGTGCTTGATCCA
The DNA here is from genome assembly GCF_003687745.1 of Acinetobacter sp. 2JN-4. Lineage (NCBI taxonomy): Bacteria > Pseudomonadati > Pseudomonadota > Gammaproteobacteria > Moraxellales > Moraxellaceae > Acinetobacter > Acinetobacter sp. 2JN-4. The sequence goes on from NZ_RDNY01000041.1 coordinate 117, forward strand.
ATCAATGGCACAGATCCGATTAGTGGTACAGCAGAACCTGATTCGACGGTGACGGTGACCTTCCCAGATGGTAGTACAGCAGAGGTTGTTGCTGGACCGGATGGCAGTTGGACAGTACCGAACCCAGGTGGTTTA